>NZ_CP132957.1:0-302730 GCF_030863805.1 Kineothrix sp. MB12-C1 | reverse complement strand
GTATTTTAAGAGCACAAGGAAATATCATTTCGAAATTCATGGAAAATACTACGGCGATGGCGGGCGGCTATGTATCTGCAGAGTCTATTTTGCACAGTACTGTTCAGTCAGCGAGTGAGATTACAGTAAGCGGCCGCCGGGGGTTTATCACAGGTGGTCGTGTGAGCGCAACTAATACGATTACTGTTAAGACACTCGGTTCTTCTATGGGAGCAGATACAATTATCGAAGTAGGGGCAGACCCTACGATTAAGGTAAGAATACAGGAACTACAAAAAGATATTATGGAAGCAACGAAGGTCGTTCGTTCTGTGCAGCCTCTTCTGGCTGCAACCCAACAGAAGTTGGCGAAAGGTATGAAACTACCGCCTGATCAAATACAATACATGAAGTCCCTCATTATGTTAAACAAGGAAAAGGCAAAGGAAATAGAAGAAAAAACAGAAGAAATAGATCGAATTCAGGAAGCTATCGGTAACATGACCGGAGCACAGGTTGTTGTGACCGGTGTGGTATTTGCCGGAACAAGAATTTGTATCGGTGATGTATCCATGGTAGTGAAAAACGAAATGCAGTATTGTAAGTTCCTTAAAATTGATGGAGAAGTAAAAATGACAGCACTTTGATAAAAAAGGAGGTCATAAAAGATGTCAATTAGTCGTATTGAACTGCAAGGGCAGATTGCACGTGCCCAAGATTACACAACGATAAGGCATAATGAAAACAATAAAGGCATAGTGGATCAGAATAATTTCCAGACCCAATTCAATAAAGTGGTGGATGAACGTACCACACAGGTTCACCATGGAGAAAATACTGAAAATCAAAATAAGCGATTCGATGCAAAAGATAAGGGAAATGGGCAATATTCCGGAGATGGCGGACAGAATCGTAAAAAGGATGAAGGAAAAAATAAAGACTCCGACGGAAAAGTCTTTATTAAAAATATGAGCAGATTCGATATGAAAATTTAGGAGAATGCAGTCTATGAGTACAGCAGAAATTGTCCTTCTTGTTATTGGTGGCATTATAATGGTACTAAGTTATGTATTGCCCGCCAGAAAGGACAAGACGGAAGAAAAAGCGCCGCAGATCGATAGAGAACAGATAAAAGAGTTGTTGGAAAAAGAAATTGCGGATGCGAAATATCGTATTAATGATATTGTAGATGAGACGATTACTTATTCGATGGAAAAGACCGAACGCTCCATGGAACGATTGACAAATGAGAAAATTATGGCAGTTAATGAGTATTCAGACTTTGTCTTAGAGACAATTAATAAAAGTCATAATGAAATTATCTTTTTATACGATATGCTCACGGATAAGCATGATAGTTTGTTAAATGCAGTAAATGAAGCCGGAAAAGCATCAAAGGAAATACAACAGGTGATACAATATAGTGTAGACGATAAAAGTCACCCTAAGAAGGAAGAGGCGAAGAAGGAAGAAAAGCCGGCAAGTAAGGAATTGCCAAAGAAAAACGGACAAGTAACAATTCTTCCTGAAATAAAAGTCGAGTTTGCCCCGATAGAGCCGGAAAAGGTGGTAACAAAAAGAGGTACAAGGCGCAAGACGGATGCAAACAAAACAAAAATAGTCGGAAATGAAAAAAAAGTAAAGTCGGAAGCAGTAAAATCTGAAAAAGGTATCGCTGAGGAAACGGAAGACGGTAGAAGAAATAACAATGAACAAATATTGATACTTCATAAGTTAGGGAAATCCAATGCGGAAATAGCAAAAGATTTGGGGCTTGGCGTCGGAGAAGTGAAATTAGTCATTGACCTGTTTAAGGCAACTTAAACTTTTAAGCAGGCTTAAAAAATGCGTGGCAAAGATAGAGGCAGGCAGGAGCAAGTATGAATTTGAAATATTACTTAAGAGGCATTGGACTGGGTGTCATAGTTACAGTTGTTATTATGTCTATTATAACCGGTGGAAGAAAAGAATCGCTAACTAACGAAGAAATTAAGGAAAGAGCGAAGGCTCTTGGTATGATAGAAGATAAGGTGCTGACAGAATATATGGAAGACCGAAAGCAGCGAGAAGAGGGTGCCTTGGTAAAAAAAGAAACTGAAGCAGCAGAGGTAACAGTTGATTCTTCATTTACCGGGTCAGTTCAGGAAGAAGAGAATGCAGGCTTGGAAAAGAATACTCCGGAAGAAAGGGCGGCTTCAGATACGGAAGAAGACAGAGGCTTTGAAGAAGGGGACGAAGGTATGCTTCCTACAGGGCCGACAATTTTCACAGTTAAAAAGGGAGAACTTCCTTATAGTATAGGAGAGCGCCTTGTGAAGAGTGAATTAATCTCTTCGGCGGAGGAATTCGAGACTTATATGCTTAACAATGGTTATGATAGAAAAGTTATGGCTGGTGAATATAAGATACCTGCTGGTGCGAATGAGGAAACAATTGCAAGATTGATTACGGGACAAAGGGTAGAATAGTAGCAACTATTCAGTAGGTCTATGCATTATAGATAAAATAAATTTAGTTAGTTTAGTAAAAACCCTTGTCAGAAGGGTTTTTGTTATGTTATAATTCGAATGTTGTGAAAAAACACATGTGCTCATTTGTTGTCGGTGCCTTTGATTTATAAAGGTAGGCAATGGAGTAAAGTGCATGGAAGTAAACTAACCAAATGGAGGTAGAAACAATGAGCGTTATTTCAATGAAACAGTTATTAGAAGCAGGTGTACATTTCGGTCACCAGACAAGAAGATGGAACCCTAAGATGGCTCCTTACATCTTCACAGAGAGAAATGGTATTCATATCATCGACTTACAGAAATCTGTAGGTAAAGTTGATGAAGCTTACAAAGCAGTATTCGATATTGCATCACAGGGTGGAACCATTCTTTTCGTTGGAACGAAGAAACAGGCACAGGATGCTGTGAAAACAGAAGCAGAACGTTGCGGAATGTACTATGTAAATGAAAGATGGTTAGGCGGTATGCTTACTAACTTTAAGACTATCCGTAGCAGAATTGATAGATTAAAGAAAATTGAAGCAATGTCACAGGACGGAACTTTCGATGTTCTACCCAAAAAAGAAGTTATTGAACTGAAAAAAGAGTGGGAAAAACTTGAGAAGAACTTAGGCGGAATTAAGAATATGACAAGAATTCCGGATGCAATTTTTGTAGTAGACCCTAAGAAGGAAAGAATCTGTGTACAGGAATCACATACACTCGGTATTACTTTGATCGGTATCGGTGATACTAACAGCGACCCGGAAGAACTCGATTACATCATCCCTGGTAATGATGACGCAATCAGAGCTGTAAAATTAATCGTTTCCAAAATGGCTGATGCTGTAATCGAAGCAAATCAGGGAGCGGAAGCATTCGTAGAAGTAGCAGAAGAAATGACAGCACAGGCGGATACTCAGGCAACTGATATGGAAGAAATCGCAGCAGAATAAGTTCAGTTTAATGGAGGGAAATGAAATGAATATCACAGCAGGAATGGTAAAAGAGTTAAGAGAACTTACTGGTGCAGGCATGATGGACTGCAAAAAGGCACTTACCGAAAATAACGGTGATATGGAAGCATCAGTAGAGTATTTAAGAAAGAACGGACAGGCGAAAGCGGAGAAAAAAGCTGGTAGAATTGCAGCAGAAGGACTTTGCCGTATCGCTGTGGACGGAGATAAATGTGCAGCAGTTGTTGAAGTTAACTCCGAAACGGACTTTGTTGCAAAGAATGAAGATTTCCAGAACTTCGTTGAGAACGTTGCAAAACAGGCAGTAGCATCTGATTCAGCGGATATCGAAGCATTTTTGGATGAAACATGGAAAGAAGATACTTCTAAGACTGTAAAGGAAGCTTTGGTCGATAAGGTTTCAGTAATCGGTGAGAACTTAAATATCAGAAGATTTGAAAAAGTAGTAGCGGAGAACGGCTGTGTTGTTTCTTATGTACATGGCGGCGGAAGAATTGGCGTTATCGTGGAAGCGGATACAGATGTTGTAAATGATGATGTGAAAACAGCTCTGTCTAACGTGGCTATGCAAATCGCAGCTCTTGCTCCTAAATATGTTTCTACCGATGAAGTTTCTGAGGAATATAAGGAGCATGAGAAAGAAATTCTTATGGCTCAGATCGCACAGGATCCTAAGATGGCAGGAAAGCCGGAGAAGGTAATCGAAGGCGCAGTAATGGGACGCTTAAACAAAGAATTAAAGGAAGTATGCCTCTTAGAGCAGGTATATGTAAAAGCGGAAGATGGAAAGCAGACAGTTGCTCAGTACATCGCACAGGTTGCAAAAGATAACAGTGCAAACCTTTCAGTTAAGAGATTCGTTCGCTTCGAGACAGGCGAAGGTCTTGAGAAAAAAGAAGAAAACTTTGCAGATGAAGTTGCAAAGCAGATGGGAAACTAGTCTGAATATTTTAAATATCAGTATGATGCCATGAAAAAACCGATCCCCAAAAGTTAGACCAAAAATCTAATGATTGGGAGGTCGGTTTTTTCATGGCACTTTTATATACACTGCGTCTTTTCTGTTGATAAGAATTCAAATACCTCTTATACTATAGATACTATTATAATATAAGCAGTATCAGCCAATATAAATGAAGAATGAGTTTTCAAAACAAAAGACCAGCTTTTAAAGATTACATATGAGGAATCGATATGAAAAAATGGGCAAAAAGGTTACAAACATTTTTCTATCAGCAGACAATTACAAAACGTATCATTCTGGTTATTACCATATTGAGTATTATTTCTAATATGGCATTTGTCGGCAGTGTCTTTCTGATTATGAAAAATCAATTGCTTAGCAAGACAAAGACGGAACATACGAAGGATATCCAGATGATTGAAAAACAATTGGATATGTTTTTCCAAGGAATTCGTAACGATGCAATCGCTGTTCTGGTAAGTGAAAACTGTCAGACATTACTATCTCAGTCGCCGGAATCGCAGGAAGCTGATACTACTACCCAATACCGCAAATATAAGCTGATTCAGAGTTTGATCATGAGTACCATATGATGAAGTAATCGCTACCTGTATCGGGCATACTCATATCGATGTGGCATGGTGGTGGACGGTAGAGCAGACAAGAGAGAAGGTAGGAAGAAGCTTTGCCACAGTATTGAAGCTGATGGAGGAATATCCGAATTATAAGTTTATGTCCAGTCAGCCTCAGCTTTATGAATTCTTAAAAGAGAGATATCCCGATTTGTATGCGAGGATAAAGGAACGAGTGAGGGAAGGACGCTGGGAACCGGAAGGCGGCATGTGGGTGGAAGCGGATACCAACTTGACGTCCGGGGAGTCCTTGGTACGTCAGTTCCTTTACGGTAAGCGATTCTTTAAAGAAGAGTTCGGCGTAGATTGCAAGATGCTATGGCTGCCTGATGTGTTTGGATATTCAGGAGCACTGCCGCAGATTATGAAGAAAAGCGGTATTGACTATTTTATGACGACGAAACTGGCGTGGAATCAAATCGATAAAATGCCTTATGATACCTTCTTCTGGAAAGGAATCGATGGTTCGGCAATATTTACTCATTTGGTAACGACACTGGACGTGGGACAGAGTACGGATAATTTCTTCACCACCTACAATGGACGTCTTCATCCCGATTCGATTATGGGTGGATGGAAAAGATATCAGAACAAGGAGATTAATAACGATATTTTAATTTCCTACGGATATGGAGATGGAGGCGGCGGCCCTACAAGGGAAATGCTGGAGACCTCTTTGAGAATGGAGAAGGGAATTAAGGGAATCCCCAAGGTGCGTCAGGAATTTTCAGGTATTTATTTCAAAGAGCTTTTCGATCGGGTAAAAGATAACCGCAGGCTTCCTGTCTGGGAAGGAGAACTGTATTTCGAATATCATAGAGGAACCTATACCTCTATGGCGAGGAATAAACGCTCCAACAGAAAAAGCGAGTTTCTTATGATGGATTTGGAGCTTCTCAGCCTGTTTGCCGCATGGCAGGGTATCCCCTATCCTAAGGAAAAGATAGATGAGATGTGGAAAGTACTTCTTTTGAATCAGTTCCATGATATTCTTCCGGGGTCATCCATTCACGAAGTATATGAAGTGACTAAGAAGGAATATGAACAGTTAGCGCAAGACGGAGATATGCTGTTGAAAGAATGCATGGGAACGCTGGCCGGAGAAGGGGATGCAGTGACTGTATTCAACACCCTCGGCTTCGATAGAGGTGATATCGTTCATCTGCCGGGGGATATGCAAGGGGCGCTTCGCGATGAGGAAGGAACCTTATATCCCATCCAGAAAACGGAGGAAGGCGCACTTGCTTTTGTGAAAGATATTCCTTCCAAAGGGTTTAAAAGCTTTGAGATAACAGCGGGAGAAGAAATGATGGAAAGCCCCTTTGTGAGGATGGACAGCAAGCTGGAAACTCCTTACTATATGGTAGAATTCGATGAAAGCGGGCATTTTACTTCTATTTACGATAAGAAAAATGAAAGGGAAGTATTACAGGAAGGGGAGAAGGGCAATCTTTTTGAGATGTATGAGGATAAGCCGATTTATTACGATAATTGGGATATCGATATTTATCATACAGAAAAAAGCTGGAAAGTGGAAGACCTTACGGCGATGCAGTGGAAGGAAGACGGTCCGATATGTACAGTACTTCATTTAGAGCGTAAGGTGAGCAATTCTCTGATTAAGCAGAAGATATATTTTTATGCAGACAGTCCGAGAATAGACTTTGAAACATATGTGGATTGGAAGGAGTCCCAGCATTTGCTGAAAGTTCATTTCCCGGTGGATATTCATACGGATGAGGCTGCTTTCGATATTCAGTTTGGAAGTCTGACAAGGAAGGTACATACGAATACGAGCTGGGATATGGCCCGGTTTGAATCGTGCGGACAAAAATGGATGGATCTTTCCGAAGGGCACTATGGGGTCAGCTTGTTGAATGATTGTAAATACGGTCACTCTGTGAAGGATTCCGTTATTACTCTTACCTTAATTAAATCAGGGATTGAACCTAATCCGGTAACGGATCAGGAAGAACATTTCTTCACCTATTCCTTGTATCCGCATGCAGGAAATTTAAGTGCATGTGACACGGTAAAGGAAAGTTATCAGCTCAATGTGCCCCTTCGAGCATTAGCGGCAGGCGAGCCTGGCCGGAAGGAATCGCTTTTATCTGTGAATGCGTCCAATATAATGATAGAGACCATTAAGGCATCGGAAGATGGGGAAGGAATCATTATCCGTATGTATGAGTTTGAAAATGCGAAGACACATGCGACAATTAGTTTTGGTATGGGTAAGAAGATAAAAGGGGTATATGAATGCAATTTAATGGAAGAGCCGGAGGATGTTCTGACAGAATATACGGATAAGGAGTTTAGTTTCCTCATCAAACCTTTTGAGATTAAAACGTATAAGGTGATTTTAATGGATTTTCACACGTAACAGTGAAGGTACTGAACTGTTACAGTTTCTGAGAATGGAGATGAAAAATGGAAAAGCAACAGTTAAAGACAGGTTGGAAGCTTGTGTGGAATGATAAGCTTTTGGAAACGGAAGTACCTTGTTCCGTATATTCCGACTTGTTAAAACACGGTGAGATTGAAGAACCTTTTTACAGGTATAATGAAGAAGCAGCCTTGCCTCTGTCGGAAAGGGATTATGTATATAAGCTTTGCTTTGATGCAGAAGAAGGCTTATTCCAATGTGGGAAGATATGGCTTTGCTTCCAAGGAGTGGATACCCTTGCTGATATCTTTTTGAATGGCGTTTTTCTTGGCAAGACATTCAATATGCATAGAGAGTGGGAATTTCCCGTAGAAAGTATTCTAAGAGAAAAGGAAAACCTTCTGGAAGTTCATCTGTTTTCACCGATACGCTATATGGAGGAGCAGATAGAAGTCCATGGGGCGATTCCATGCAATACGGATACTTTGGATGGCTTCCCTTACCTTCGTAAGTCCAGTTGTATGTCGGGTTGGGATTGGGCGCCTAAGCTGCCGGATATGGGAATATTCAGACAGGTGTTTCTGAACGGTACTGATAAAGTGAGAATCGCGGATGTACATATCCGCCAGGAGCATGAAAAAGAAAAGGTTCGGCTTTCCCTCCATGTGGATATGGAGAAGCTGGAAGAGAAAGCGGTATGTGACTATCGCGTTACTATAATTGCTCCTGATAGAAGTACGGCTATATGGGAGGGATCACCGGAAAGCATAGAAATTACAAAACCCTCACTTTGGTGGCCCAGAGGCTACGGAAAACAGGATTTGTATACGGTTAAGGTGGAGGCTGTTGCGGACGGCGACGTGGTGGATATATGGCAGCGGCGCATAGGGCTTCGCACAATGACTATGAAGATAGAAAAGGATGCATGGGGAGAAAGCTTTGCCCATGAGGTGAATGGCATAGCCGTATTCGCTATGGGGGCTGACTATATACCAGAGGACTGCCTTCTGCCCCGCGTAAGTGAAGAAACGACGAGAAAGCTTCTGGAGCAGTGTGCGCTGGCGAATTATAACGCCATCAGGGTATGGGGTGGTGCCTACTACCCAGATGATTGGTTCTATGATGCATGTGATGAGCTGGGACTTCTCGTGTGGCAGGACTTTATGTTTGCTTGTGCGACCTATTTGCTGACGGAGGAATTCGAGGAGAATATTAGCTGGGAAATTATACAGAATGTACGAAGAATACGTCATCATGCCTGTCTTGGTCTATGGTGCGGCAATAATGAGATGGAAGATATGCTCCTTGGAGGTTATTGTGAGAATCACAGCAAGACGCAGCGGCTGTTAGGAGATTACACTCGTATGTACAGTTATATTATTCCCAGGCTGGTTAAGGCGGAAGATCCGGACACCTTTTATTGGCCCTCCAGCCCTTCTTCGGGAGGGGATTTCGATAATCCCCAGGATGAAACGAGAGGAGACGCCCACTACTGGCAAGTATGGCACGGATATAAGCCTTTTCCTGACTATAGAAAGCATAATTTCCGTTATGCATCGGAATTCGGATTCGAAGCTATGCCTTCCTTGAAGACGATAGAAGCCTTCACGCTGCCGGAAGATAGAAATGTATTTTCTTATGTAATGGAGAGGCATCAGCGAAGTGAGAATGGCTATGCGAAGATGATGGTTTATATCTCGCAATATTTTAAGTATCCGAAGGATTTTTCTACTCTTATTTATGCCTCTCAATTGATGCAGGGACAGGCTATGCGTTATGCGGTGGAACATTGGAGACGGCATAGAGGAGAATGTATGGGAGCGATCGTATGGCAGTTGAACGACTGCTGGCCGGTAACGTCCTGGTCCTCCATCGATTATTTTGGACGTTGGAAAGCGCTGCATTATTTTGAGAAACGTTTCTTCGCACCAGTTATGATTTCCTGTTGCGAAGAAGGCCTTTTGACGCAGAATCCCAATATCAATGCGAGGCCTTACGCGGTGGAGAAGAGTATTCGTTTAAATGTAGCGAACGAAACGAGAGAAGACAGGAAAGTAACAGTGCGTTATAGTCTGCGCGATAATCACTCTTGCATAATAGGCGAGGAGAAAGAAGAAGAAATTATGGTTCCCGCATTAACAAGCGTATGGCTGGTAAAGGAAGAACTGCCCCATGCCAGGTTAAAGAAGGATCATCTCTCTTATCTTTGTATGCAGGGAGAAGAGATTATTTCAGAAGGAAGTGTTATCTTTTCTATGCCGAAGTTCTACGATTATGTGAATCCTGAACTTAAAGTTCGTACAGAAGGAGATGAGGTGGTCGTTACGGCTAAGGCTTATGCGGCCTCGGTAGAGCTTCTCAATGAAGAGGAGGATTGGGTATTATCGGATAATTATTTCGATATGGAAGCCGGTGAGAAGAGGGTAAAGATTTTATCCGGCACACCGAATGGCATAAAGGTTCGAAGCATTTATGATATTGCCTGATAAGTTATAGATTAAGAAAGGAATGGTGATTAATTATGAAGCGTTCAGAAATTAATAAATGTATTAAAGATATGGAAAGGCTCGTTAAGGAGAATGGGTTTCACTTGCCTCCCTTTTGCCACTGGACACCTGAGGAATGGGAAATGAAAGGGCATGAATATGATGAGATAAGAGATAACATGCTGGGATGGGATATTACCGATTATGGCCTGGGCGATTGGGACAAGATAGGATTTGCCCTGATAACGCTTAGGAACGGAAGCCGAAATAATCCGAAATATAAGAAAATATATGCGGAGAAACTTCTGATGTTGAAAGAGGGGCAGCATTCTCCGATGCACTTTCATTGGGCAAAGTCAGAAGATATTATTAATAGAGGTGGAGGGACACTTATCATTCACGTATATAACAGCGATGATAATGAGGAACTGGCAGATACGGATGTCTGCGTGAACTCCGACGGACGTTCTTATTATGTTCCGGCAGGTACGGGGGTGGAACTGAAGCCGGGAGAAAGTATTACACTTTGGCCGAATCAATATCATGATTTTGATGTAAAACCGGGAACCGGGGATGTGCTCATCGGAGAAGTGTCCATGTGCAATGATGATAATGTTGACAATCGTTTTAATCCGGAGGTAGGGCGTTTCCCGAAGATTGAAGAGGATGAGGCTCCTTATAGACTTTTGTGCAATGAATATCCTGCGGCGAAGTAAGCATGTTCCGATAGAGATAAGATAATAGTAAAAGGATATAGAATATAGGAAACAATATAAGGGCTGGTCAAATAAAATGTGACCGCCCTTTTTGTAAATATAAAAATATTATCTTGGAAATAGGAAGAGAAGCGGTTATAATAGCAAATGTGTATAGTACAAAATTCCCGGACCTTGAAAGGAATATGGTCATAAATATGAACTATCGTTGGAAAAAAAATACGGCTATTTTTATGTCGAGCCAGGCGATTTCTCTTTTGGGATCATCGCTGGTACAATTTGCTATTACCTCCTATATAACAGTACAAACGAAATCGGGAGTATATGCTACGATTGCAATATTATGCGCAATCCTTCCTGTGTTTCTTCTATCACCTTTTGCAGGGGTGTGGGCCGATAGGTACAATAGGAAAATATTGATTATTATAGCGGACAGCAGTATTGCGGCATGTACCCTGTTGGTGGCAATTGCTTTTCTGCTTGGCTATGAGTCGATTGAATTACTCTTTGCGGCACTTATTATCAGGGCCCTGGGGTCTGCCGTACAGTCCCCCTGTGTAGGAGCTTTGCTGCCGGATATTGTGCCGGAGGATAAGCTGACAAGGGTCAATGGCATCAATGGGAGCATACAGTCCCTTTTTATGTTGGCATCACCGGTGCTCGGTGCTTTGCTTCTGTCCCTTGTGCCGCTCGGTAAAATTTTCTTTATAGACATTATCACTGCAGTTATTGCAATTATTATTTTACTCACGGCATTTCATCTTCCTAAAAAAGAAAAAAGTGTGGAAGAGATGGCTTCGGGCAATTATTTCTCGGAAATGAAACAAGGGTTTCGGTATATTATCAAGAGCCGTTTTTTGATAGAGTTTTTCGGTTTTTGTATGATTTATTTTATAATGATGGCACCGGCAGCCTTTCTGACACAGGTACAAGTGGTAAGAAATTATGGAGAGGACTATTGGTATTTGTCTGCAATCGAGGTGGCATTTTCCCTCGGAATGCTGGCGGGAGGAATCATTATTACCATATGGGGAGGGATGAAGAACAAGGTCAATACGATGATGCTCGCAGTTCTTATTATGAGTCTATGTACCTTTGGTTTAGGTATCCGCATGCCGTTTCTTCCTTATGTAATCTTAATGTTCTTATTCGGAACGGCGCTTCCTTTCTTAAATACCCCGGCGATGACGATGTTGCAGGAGCGTGTGGATGCGAAATATATGGGAAGAGTGTTTGGTATTATGACGATGATAAATACGAGCATGATGCCTCTTGGTATGATAATATTCGGACCGGTTGCGGATGTGGTTGCGATAGAAATATTGCTTATCATTACAGGTGTCGTTATGTTTTTGCTGGGATTGTGTATGACAAGAGCAAAAGAACTTATGAAAGCAGGGGCGGCAGGCCCTTATATTGTGGATTGACCGAACATAGAAATATGAAAGTACAGGATGGATGGATTTGAAGAAGACAATAAAGAACATTGCTATCTCCGGTAGTATTCTTTTTTTAGCTTTACTGTTTTGTGAGGTATTGTATAGAAAGGAAATCGGAGGCCAGAATATTAATATTATAATGTCCTTGGCAATCTTTGTCATAGCAGCTTCTACCGATAGTTATATTTATGGAGTGGTGTCTGCAGTAATCGGAGTTTTTGTTCATGATTTTTTGATTACTTCGCCGAGACTCGGGTTTAGTTTTACGGAAGGATTTCCGATAACATTTGTTATTATGCTTCTTGTAGTTTTTATCAGCAGCACGGTAGTGGGAAGAATTAAGAGGCAGGTAGTACACGCCAGAGAGCAAAGGGAACTTGCTGAATTTCTTTATAGTATTAATCGGGAGCTTCTGTCCACGAGAGATATGAATGACATAGCCAAATATTCCATGGCACATTTGAAGAAGGAGCTTCATTGTTCCATAGGTTTTTTTGAAAATGTTCAGGCGCAAGAGAAGCCGGAACCTTACTTAATCTATATGGCCGGAGATGTGGAAGAAGGATACTTTGTCAATGAAGAACTTCTTTACTTGGTGAAAAGTGCAGCCAAGAATCGTAAAGTTTTGAATGTAAAGGGTGGTGGATTTTTCGTTCCGATAACGACACAAAATAAGAACTACGGGGTGTTTGCTTTCTCCTGCAATGCAAAAGAATTAAATCATAAACAACAAATGTTTATTCCGCTGATTGCCGAGCAGACGGCACAAGCACTTCGTATGCATTATCTTATGGTACAGAAGCAGCAGACCCAAGTGATGGCGGAGATGGAAAAAGTAAAGAACAGCTTTTTGAGAAGTATCTCTCACGATTTGAGAACACCTTTGACCGGTATTATTGGCTCCAGTTCTACTTTGTTGGAAGTGGGGGATGAATTGTCGGAGGATGAACGCAAGAAGTTGGTTGAGGGAATACAAAGCGACGCACAATGGCTTGTGAATATGATTGAGAATATTTTGTCCATTACTAAGGTGAGAAGAAATGACATGATTATCGATAAATCGGAGGAAGTGGCAGAGGAAGTGGTGGAGGGCGCTATTGCTATTTTTCATAAACGTTTTCCTGACGCCAATATTACGGTGAAGCAGCCTGAAAAGGTACTGCTCGTTCCCATGGATATTATGTTGATTTCTCAGGTGTTAACGAATCTCTTGGAGAATACGCAAAGACATGCCAAAGGGCAGAGGTCGGATGTGGTGATTGAAATGAAGGAAATTGAAAATATGGTAGTTTTCGTAGTGAGCGATAACGGACCCGGTATTGATCTGGAAGTGTTTCCCAATCTCTTTAATGTAGCTGGTACATCGGATAAGCCATATAGAGATTCGAAGCGAGGACTAGGCATTGGACTATCCATCTGCAAGACTATAATTAATGCCCATGGCGGTGAGATTTACGCAGAAAACTTGCCCCATGGAGGAGCACAGTTTATGTTCACTTTGCCCATTAACAAAGAGGCATAAAGAAAGAAAATGTAATTTAACTAAATTTTGAATATTTTGTTGATACATTTGTCCGCGTATGATATTCTAATAAACGTGGTATCCGAGTTATTATTGCACGATTTTAATTTGGATATTGTATATTTTCAAGGGAATTATAACATATACAACACGATAAGGAGAAGTAATATGAATATTATTGACTTCATTTCACAAGTAATCCAGAATCCCATTCTTTTGATTACAGTCATTTTAACATGTGGAGTGGTATTTGTGAATGGATGGACGGATGCCCCGAACGCAATAGCGACCTGTATTGCGACTCGTGCAATACCGCCGCGTGCAGCGATTATAATGTCTGCGGTATTTAACTTTTTGGGGGTATTTGTGATGACCCTGATTAATTCCACGGTAGCCATGACCATTAAAAACATGGTGAATTTCGATGGAGATACGAACGCTGCGATTCTCGCTTTGTGCGCAGCTCTTTTGGCGATTATACTTTGGGCCGTGACAGCATGGTATTTCGGCATTCCGACGAGCGAGAGCCACGCTTTGATTGCCGGATTATCGGGAGCGGCCATTGCATTGCACGGTGGATTTAATGGTATTAACGGAGATGAGTGGCTGAAAGTAATTTATGGACTGGTTCTTTCTACCATGCTTGGTTTTTCCAGTGGTTTCTTGTGTACGAAGTTGACAGAACTATTATTCCGTAAAGCTGATAGAAGAAAGACGGTTGGATTTTTCCAAGGTGCACAGGTATTTGGCGGCGCGGCTATGTCTTTTATGCATGGTGCTCAGGATGGACAGAAGTTTATGGGCGTATTGATGCTCGGCGTATTTCTGGCTAATGGAAGTGAGACTACAGGGAATGTACAGCTTCCTATTTGGATGATGATACTTTGTTCCACATTGATGGCCCTTGGAACCTCCCTTGGCGGTTACAAGATTATTAAATCAGTGGGAATGGATATGGTAAAACTCAATACTTATCAAGGATTTTCTGCGGACTTAGGTGCGGCACTTTGCTTGCTCGTCGCATCACTTACCGGTATTCCGGTCAGCACGACCCATACGAAGACTACAGCTATTATGGGTGTAGGTGCTACACAGAGGCTGTCGTCAATTAATCTGTCGGTAGTAAAGGAAATGATATTTACATGGATACTGACATTTCCGGGGTGCGGTCTTATCGCATATATCGCAGTGAGAATTTTTGGATTGTTTGCTTAAAACGGTTTATTACAAAAGGAGGAAGTAACGTGGCAAAGTCAAAGGATAATTTTTATTTTCAGAATTTCTTGGAAGGAATTAGCGTTTCGAAAATGGCTGCAGTTAAATTGCAGGATATTATAAAGAATTATGATCACAGCACGATTGAAAAAGACGTGGCTGCTATGCATGAAATTGAACATATGGGAGATTCGAAGAAGCATGAAATGACAAGAGAAATTGTAAAAGCTTTTATCACTCCGATCGATCGCGATGATATTGTGAAAATCAGCAATTGTATCGATAATGTAACAGATTCCATAGAGGATATCGTAATCGGTTTCTATACGTGGAACATTACAACGCTCAGAGACGATGTGATGGAGTTCGCGGATCTTATCGTAGCATGTTGTAATTCGGCAGAGAGGCTGCTTGCTGAGCTGCATGATTATAAGAAATCTAAGACCATCATGAACCATATTATCGAATTAAATCATCTGGAGGAAAAAGGCGATGATTTATATATTCAGTATATTCGCAAATTATCCGTAGAAAATGCTGATCCATACACAGTAATGGCATGGAGAGAGCTTTATCGTTCCTTTGAAACAGTATGTGATTGCTGCGAGGATTTGGCGGATGCCGTGGAGACGATTATTATCGCAAACACATAAAGCTGTCATTGACGATAATCGGTATAACATGATAATATAAAGATGTTGAAATAATAAAATTATATTTCAAAAACAAGGAGGAAAACTTTAGTATGAAGAAGAAATTGTTAGCAATGCTTCTCACGGGAGCCATGGTTCTCTCATTAGCAGCGTGCGGTGGTACACAGACGGAGCCGGCGGCTGAATCGGACACTACAGCAACTGAGACGGAAGCCGAAACAGAGGTAGCGGAAGCTCCGGAAGCGACAGAAGAGCAGGCGGGCGGTTATGAGCTTGCGCTTGTAACAGACCTTGGAACAATCGATGACAAATCTTTTAACCAAGGTGCTTGGGAAGGACTTGCTCAGTATGCGGAAGAGTTTGGCAAGACTTATAAGTATTATCAGCCTCAGGAAGCAACTACCGATTCCTATGTGGAGACAATCGGTCTTGCGATCGAAGGTGGAGCGAAAGTCGTTGTATGTCCCGGATTTTTATTTGAGACACCGGTTTACATCGTACAAGAGCAGTATCCGGATGTAAGTTTTATCTTACTTGACGGCGAACCTCACAACGAAGATTATTCCGATTATACAACAGCGGCTAATACGATGGCAATTTTATATCAGGAAGACCAGCCCGGTTACCTTGCAGGTTATGCTTCTGTTAAAGATGGTATGACAAAGCTTGGATTTATGGGTGGTATGGCAGTTCCGGCGGTTGTTCGTTTCGGTTATGGATTCGTACAGGGCGCTGATGCAGCCGCAACAGAGATGGGCGTAAATGTTGATGTTATGTATCACTATACGGGCGCATTCGCAGCAACACCGGAAGCACAGGCTATGGCAGCTTCCTGGTATCAGAACGGAACAGAAGTTATTTTCGGCTGCGGTGGTGCGGTAGGTAACTCCGTAATGGCAGCAGCAGAAGAAGCGGGTGCTAAGGTAATCGGTGTTGACGTAGATCAGTCTTTTGAATCCGATACAGTTATTACATCTGCAATGAAGAAACTTTCTGTTTCTGTATATGACGGAATCAGGGATTATTATGATGGCAGCTTCCCGGGCGGTTCTACTTCTATCTTCTCCGCAGAGAACGATGGTATCGGACTTCCTATGGAGACCTCGAAATTTACAAACTTTACACAGGATGATTATGATGCAATTCTTGCAGGTCTTGTAGACGGTTCTATCACAATCAATAATGATGTATCTGATACAACGACAGCAGATCTTACTTTATCTTCTTCAAAGGTTACCTTTGTTGAATAAGGTTAGGCGTTAAGGTATTTGAAGGAATTTGAGTTACAGCCAAAAAGGGTGCTTATTTATGGTAAGCGCCCTTTTTCTACTAGAACTGCTATAATACACGGTCTGATTTTTTCAGAAGTAATGAAAGAAGGAGAAGCTATGGACTATGTAATTGAGATGATGGGGATTACAAAGGAGTTTCCGGGGATTATTGCCAATGATAATATTACCCTACA
Source organism: Kineothrix sp. MB12-C1 (assembly GCF_030863805.1). Classification (NCBI taxonomy): domain Bacteria; kingdom Bacillati; phylum Bacillota; class Clostridia; order Lachnospirales; family Lachnospiraceae; genus Kineothrix; species Kineothrix sp. MB12-C1. The sequence goes on along the minus strand of NZ_CP132957.1, from coordinate 285,807 downwards.
GTTAAAGAAGGGCGAGATTCACGCCTTGCTTGGGGAAAATGGTGCTGGAAAATCAACTTTAATGAGTGTTCTTTTCGGTATGTATCAGCCGGAGAAGGGCGTAATTAAAGTAAAGGGAAAAGAAGTGAAGATCAAGGGGCCCTTAGATGCAAATGCCCTGGGAATAGGTATGGTACATCAGCATTTTAAGTTGGTGCATAATTTTACAGTTCTGCAAAATATTGTACTCGGTATTGAAACTGTGAAGGGTGGAATTCTCCGTATGGAGGAGGCTCGTAAGAAGATAGTGGAATTAAGTGAAAAGTATAATCTTTTCATTGAACCCGATGCTCTTATTTCCGATATCACAGTAGGAATGCAGCAAAGGGTAGAAATCTTAAAAATGCTTTACCGTAATAATGAAATCATGATTTTCGATGAGCCTACGGCGGTATTGACTCCGCAGGAAATCGATGAACTGATGATAATTATGAAAAATCTGACAAAGGAAGGGAAATCCATCCTTTTTATTACTCATAAATTAAATGAAATCAAGGAAGCGGCGGACCGATGTACGGTTCTAAGACGGGGTAAATATATAGGGACCATCGATGTGGCAGATACCGATAAAGAGATGATGTCTGAAATGATGGTAGGGCGTAAAGTTAACCTAACGGTTGAGAAGCCGCCGGCAAAGCCGAAGGACGTAGTGCTTTCTGTAAAGAATTTATCTGTAAAGACGAGAAAAGAGGGCCATACGAAGGACCTGGTAAATCATGTGAGTTTTGAGGTTCGCAAGGGTGAGATTGTATGCATTGCGGGCATTGACGGGAATGGTCAATCGGAACTTGTATATGCAATTACCGGAATGGAACGTATGAGTGAAGGAAATGTAATCTTGCATGGTGAGGATATGACAGAAAAGAGTATTCGTTATAGAAGTGACCATGGTCTTTCACATATCCCGGAGGACAGGCATAAGCACGGCTTGGTACTCGATTATAATCTGGCCTATAATCTCGTATTGCAGCAATATTTTAAGCCGCAGTTTCAGAAGCTTGGTTTCTTGAAGAAAGATAAGATTTATGAATATGCGGACAATTTAATAAAGCAGTACGATATTAGAAGTGGTGAGGGAACTGCAACTATTACAAGGAGTATGTCGGGCGGTAATCAGCAAAAAGCGATTGTTGCAAGAGAAATAGGCAAGAATCCTGACCTCCTGTTAGCGGTACAGCCGACTCGTGGATTGGATGTAGGAGCTATTGAATATATCCATAAGCAGCTTATAAAGAAAAGGGATGAAGGAGCCGGTATATTGCTTGTATCTTTGGAATTGGATGAGGTGATGAACTTAAGCGACAGAATTTTGGTAATGTTTGAGGGAAGTATTGTGGCAGAGTTAGATCCAAAGAAAATTACGGTACAAGAACTTGGACTTTATATGGCCGGTTCCAAGAAACAAGTGAGAGAAGGGGAGGCAGGTTAAGATGAAAAATAGAAGAATTAGAAATCTGACTGGACCGGCATCTTCGGTATTTGCAATTGTAATTGGGCTTTTATTCGGATTCATCGTGTTGCTTCTATGTAATCCTGCGCAGGCAGTTCCGGGTTTTTTCACGATTTTAACAGGGGCTTTTACCCATGGACTAAAGGGCGTGGGACAGGTGTTTTATTATGCCACTCCGATTATTTTAACTGGTTTATCGGTAGGGTTTGCATTTAAAACAGGACTCTTTAATATCGGAACGCCCGGGCAGTTCATAATGGGAGCATTCGGTGCTGTCTATGTAGGAATCGTATTCACATCTCTCGGACCGGTGCACTGGATTGTTGCAGTCCTTGTAAGCGCACTTTTTGGGGCCGCATGGGGAGTGGTTCCGGGACTTTTAAAAGCATTTTTTAATGTGAATGAAGTAATTTCCTCTATTATGATGAATTACATCGGCATGTATGCCGTGAACTGGACGGTAAAAGCGAATAAAGTATTATTTAACAGTATGCGTAATGAATCCAAGAATGTGGCGAGCAGTGCACAAATACCGAAACTCGGTATGGATAAGCTTTTTCCCGGATCCAGCGTGAATGGTGGTATTTTAATCGCTATTTTAGTTATTATTATCATTTACATTGTATTGAACAAAACTGCATTTGGATATGAGCTGCGCGCGGTAGGTTTTAACCGGGATGCCAGCAGATATGCAGGTATTGATGAAAAGAAGAGTATTGTATTCTCCATGATGATAGCGGGTATGATTTCCGGTCTTGCAGGGGGATTATTATACTTGGCGGGTACTGGAAAACATATTGAAATTGTGGATGTGCTTGCATCCGAAGGATTCACCGGAATTTCGGTAGCCCTTTTAGGCTTGAGTCATCCTATTGGCGTCTTGTTCGCCGGAATCTTTATTGCGTACTTAACGGCCGGAGGCTTCTATTTACAGCTTTATGAATTCTCCACGGAAATTATCGATATTATCGTTGCTGTTATTATTTACTTCAGTGCTTTTGCGTTAATTGTGAAGTCCTTTATGGCGAAAGTGACAAAGAACAGACAGGCAAAAAGAGAAGAAAAGGGAGGTAAGGGAGAATGAACGTAGTATATTTTATTTTCCAACAAACGATGTTTTTTATGATTCCTCTTCTGGTAGTGGCTCTTGGCGGTATGTTTTCCGAACGAAGCGGCATCGTTAATATCGCTCTGGAAGGTATTATGACTATGGGTGCCTTTACGGGTATCTTGTTTATTAGTTTGACCGGGGGCACGATGAGCGGCCAGGGCCAGCTATTGATTGCGGTAGTGATTTCTATGGTGACAGGGGGTATTTTTGCTATATTTCATGCTTATGCATCCATCAACATGAAAGCGGACCAGGTCATCAGTGGTACAGCGCTTAATTTATTCGCTCCGGCGTTCGCGATCTTCGTAGCGCGAGTGATTCAGGGTGTACAGCAGATTCCATTTACCAATACCTTCCGCATTGCGGAGGTTCCGGTTCTTGGAAAGGTTCCGTTCATTGGCGATTTATTTTTCAAGAATACGTATGTGACTACTTATTTAGGATTTCTTGTCTTGGCCATATCCGCTCTTGTATTATATAAAACGAAATTCGGATTACGGCTGAGGGCATGCGGAGAACATCCTCAGGCAGCCGATGCAGCAGGAATTAACGTCTATAGAATGCAATACGCCGGTGTAATTATTTCTGGTGCCCTTGCCGGTCTCGGCGGCCTGGTATTCGTTGTACCTACTTCTACGAATTTCAATGCGACAGTATCTGGGTATGGTTTCCTGGCTTTGGCGGTACTTATATTCGGACAATGGAAGCCGCTTAAGATTATGTGGGCCTCCTTGTTCTTCGGTTTGATGAAGGCGATTGCAGCGGCATATTCAGGAATCCCCTTCCTGGTAAATATGGGAATTCCCAGCTATCTTTATAAGATGATTCCTTATATTGCTACGTTAATCGTTCTTATCTTTACTTCCAGGAATTCTCAGGCACCGAAAGCTGCGGGTGTTCCTTATGATAAAGGGGTGCGCTGACAGGGCTAATAGGGAATATGATGAGATAAAAGGCGGCCTTTCGAAAGAAGAGCTGCCTTTTTGCTCTTTTTTCCATTTTCTCTCTTTTCTATACAGAACAGATGTGTTACAATATGATATAATTGTGTAAAACAATGACAAAAGAAGTATCCGGGACATGGAGGAAAATAGTATGGGTTTTTTTACTGATTTAAAAGATGATTTGTCGCAGGCGGTTAACGAATTGAAGCCAGCGGATGGAAAGGCTGTGGGGGATACAGTCATACCGGAGGCAGTAGAAGGAACAGCCGGCGAAGATAATTCGAAAGGACAGACAGTGGCGGTCTCAGAGGAATTGTCGAACATCTCTCATACGGATACGGAATCACACGATAAGAAAGAAGATACGCCTGGGGGGAAGGCATCTGACGAACTCGCTGTTATCACGGCAGGAATGATTGTTAACGGTGATATTACCTCGGAAGGTTCTGTTGATTTAATAGGAACGGTAATCGGAAATATTAACATATTAGGGAAGCTGAATGTTACCGGATGTATTCAAGGGGATTCGAAAGCAGTTGAAATTTATGCTGAGAATGCGCAGATTTTTGGTGAGCTAAGCAGCCAAGGAGGTGTCAGAATCGGTAATGGCTCTGTAATAATTGGCAATCTATTTGCCAATAGTGCGGTGATATCCGGTGCGGTAAGGGGCGATATCGATATACACGGTCCTGTCTTGTTGGATTCCACAGCTATTGTTATGGGTAACATCAGATCACAATCCATCCAGATAAATAACGGTGCGGTCATTGAAGGTATGTGTTCACAGTGCTATTCAGAAGTTAGGCCATCGGACTTCTTTGAAGAATTCAATAAAGGGAAAAGATAACTATGAAGAAGATTTTATTAAAGCTCAGCGGAGAAGCACTTGCGGGCTCGAAGAAAACGGGATTCGATGAAGATACAGTAAGAAAAGTGGCATTACAAGTAAAACAACTGCTGGATGATGGCGTGCAAGTGGGAATCGTTATCGGCGGCGGTAACTTTTGGAGGGGGCGTTCCAGCGAGAACATAGATAGGACGAAAGCGGATCAGATCGGTATGCTTGCCACCGTAATGAACTGTATTTACACTTCTGAGATCTTTCGTTCAACCGGAATGCAGACGGAGATTTTAACGCCTTTTGAATGCAGCTCTTTTACAAAGCTGTTTTCCAAGGACAGAGCGAATAAATATTTTGCTCAGGGAAAAGTGGTATTTTTTGCAGGAGGAACAGGGCATCCTTATTTTTCAACGGATACAGGGGTTGTTCTTCGTGCGGTAGAGGTAGAGGCTGAAGTTATTCTTCTTGCGAAAGCGGTGGATGCGGTCTATGATGATGATCCGAATAAGAATCCGAATGCGAAAAGATATGATAAGGTAACTATCGATGAGGTGATTGCCAAGAATCTGCAAGTTGTGGATATGACTGCTTCTATTTTGGCAAGGGACAATAAGATGCCTATGTGGGTATTTGGTCTGAATGAAGAAAATAGTATAGTGAATGCCGTAAAGGGAACCTTCAAGGGTACCAAGGTTACTGTTTAGCCGAAGGCTGAACGGTATGAGAGATAAATAAGTGGGAGGAAAGAAACATGAATGAAAGAGTACAAACTTATGATGTAAAAATGAAGAAAGCATATGATTATTTGGAGATGGATTTCGCAGCAATCCGTGCAGGGCGTGCTAATCCCCATGTGTTAGATAAAATCAAAGTGGATTATTATGGAACTCCTACACCGATTCAGCAGGTAGGTAATATTACAGTTCCTGAACCGAGAATGATTCAGATTTCACCCTGGGAGAAAACACTGATTAAAAGTATTGAAAAGGCTATTATGGCTTCCGATGTGGGAATTACTCCTTCCAATGATGGTGTCAACATTCGTCTGATATTCCCTGAACTTACAGAGGAGAGAAGAAAAGACCTGGTAAAAGATGTGAAGAAAAAGGGCGAGGAAGGCAAAGTTGCGATCCGTAACATAAGAAGAGAAGGCAATGAAGCATTTAAGAAGCTTGCAAAAGAGGATGTCTCTGAGGATGAAATTAAGCAGTTAGAAGAAGAACTGCAGAAGATGACAGATAAATTTATCAAAGAAATTGATAAGCTCGTGGAAGAAAAATCAAAGGAAATCCTTACAGTATAGTATAATATTATACTGTGCCGAGCGAAGCGAGTGTGCATAAAACATATCATGTCCGCTTGCGGACAAGGTATAAAAATAAAAAGGGACAGTCGATAGTAATCGTATTGTCCCTTTTAACGGTATGAAAGCAGGAGCGGATATGCAAGGAAACAAGATGCTTGAGGAATTAAATATTCCGAAACATGTGGCAATCATCTTAGATGGGAATGGCAGATGGGCTAAAAGTAAAGGGATGCCGAGAAATTATGGTCATATCCAAGGTGCTAAGGCGGTGGAAGTCATTTGTGAAGAAGCCTATAAAATGGGGATACAATATTTAACTGTGTACGCGTTTTCTACAGAGAATTGGAACAGGCCCAAGGACGAAGTGGAAGCACTTATGAAGCTACTGCGTAATTATTTGAAAACATGCTTGAAGACTGCAGAAAAGAACAGAATGTGTGTCCGGGTTATTGGGGATAAGTCACAGTTAGATGAAGATATCCGTAGAAGGATCGGTGAACTGGAGGAGGCTACAAGGGATAATGATGGCCTTCATTTTCAGATTGCCCTGAATTATGGCGGAAGAGATGAAATAGTAAGGGCTGTGAAAAGCCTCGTCAGGGATACTGTGGCCGGGGCTGTGCGTGTGGAAGATATTAGTGAGGAGTCATTAGGCGATATTTTGGATACGAAGGGGATTCCAGATCCTGATTTGCTTATTCGTACATGTAATGAACAGCGTATTTCCAACTTTTTGTTATGGCAGCTCGCTTATACGGAACTGTATTTTACACCAGTTGCGTGGCCGGATTTCACAAAAGAAGAATTGGTAAAAGCCATAGAAGCATATAATATGAGAGATAGAAGATATGGCTTAGTAAAGGGGGAATAGCTATGTTTATGAAGCGTTTGTTCAGCAGTGTGGTGTTGATTCTTCTCGCACTTATCACTTTACTGCAGGGAGGGTTCCTTCTGACCGGCATTCTTTTATTCATATCATTGGTTGCCTACTATGAGTTGTGCCGGGCATGCAAAGTCTGTGAAGATAGAAAAAGAATGACGGCGCTCCTTGTTGTTGGGTATGTGGGAATTATTTTTTATTATGTTGTGCTCACCTTTACGGAGAATATTTCCTTTTCTTTGCTTTGTATTTTATTTGTAATGGTAGCATATATGTTTGTATATGTATTTTCTTTTCCTACATATAAGGCATCGACGATTATGGCAGCATTTTTTAGTTTTGTATATGCACCTGTTATGTTTTCTTTTATTTATTTAGTGAGAGAGCTTCCGAGCGGTATTTATATCGTATGGATGATTTTTATCAGCTCATGGATCTGTGATACGTGCGCATATATTACAGGAATGCTTTTCGGAAAACACAGGCTGGCACCGAGGTTAAGCCCGAAGAAGTCTGTGGAAGGTGCTATCGGTGGAATTGCAGGCTCCGCTTTAGTCGGTGGACTATATGCTCACTTTATTGTGGAACGAGTGATAGCGGAGCAGGGAATGACATTGATCTTTATTATAATCAGTGCGATAGGGGCAATAATATCTCAGATAGGTGATTTAGCTGCTTCTGCTATTAAGAGAGATCATACTATTAAAGATTATGGATATTTAATACCGGGGCATGGCGGAATTATGGATCGTTTTGACAGCGTTATTTTTACCGCACCAATGATTTATGCCCTGGCAGTGCTTTTAATAAAACAGATGTAAATACTTGTAAGAAACATAATATTTTCACAAATATTTGTTACAATACTAATGCAAAATTTGCATGGAGAAAAGACATGGTGAAAAAAAAGATAGCTATTCTGGGATCTACGGGTTCTATTGGAACGCAGACGTTGGAAATCGTTAGAAATAACGAAGACTTACAGGTCGTTGCTCTTGCGGCAGGCAGTAATGTAGAGCTTATGGAGGCACAGATACGGGAATTCCGACCTTTATATGCAGCAATGTGGGAAGAAAAGGCCAGCGAAGCGCTGAAAATCAAAGTTGCAGATACAGGAGTAAAAGTGTTATGCGGTATGGATGGACTTCTTCAAATTGCTCAAATGGAGGAAGCCGAAGTATTGGTAACTGCGATTGTGGGAATGATTGGAATAAGGCCAACGATAGCAGCGATAGAAAAAGGAAAAACGATTGCGCTTGCCAATAAGGAGACGTTGGTAACGGCAGGGCATATTATTATGCCGCTGGCGGCAAAACATCATGTAGATATTCTTCCGGTGGACAGCGAACACAGTGCGATTTTCCAGTCGATGAACGGGGAAAATAAGAAGCGGATCAGTAAAATACTTTTAACGGCGTCAGGCGGGCCTTTTCGGGGGAAAACAAAAGCTCAGCTTGTTGATATGAAAGTAGAAGATGCGCTAAAGCATCCCAATTGGGCGATGGGAAGAAAGATTACGATAGACTCTGCTACAATGGTGAATAAGGGGTTGGAAGTAATTGAGGCGAGATGGTTGTTCGATATGCCGCTTTCTCAGATCGAAGTTGTAGTTCACCCTCAGAGTATTATTCATTCTATGGTGGAATATACGGATGGCGCAGTGATGGCTCAGATGGGAACGCCGGATATGAAGCTTCCGATTGCTTATGCGCTTTTTTATCCGGATAGACGTCCTTTGGAAGGGAAAAGAGTCGATTTCTTCTCTTTGGGGCAGCTCACTTTCGAAAAGCCGGACCTGGATACTTTTCCGGGACTTAATTTAGCTTTTGAAGCATCAGACTTAGGCGGCAGTATGCCTACAGTGTATAATGCGGCAAATGAAAAAGCAGTGAGCTTATTTCTGGACAGAAAGATAGGATTTATGCAAATACCGGAACTGATAGAGGCTTCGATGGAGAAGCATAAGCTACTTGAGAATCCTAAGGTAGAGGAGATTCTTCAAGCAGAAGCAGAAACTTATGAATTTATAAAGCAGGTGGTCAATTGATTATAACGATACTTTTATTTTTACTTATTTTCGGTGTTATTGTTATATCCCATGAATTAGGGCATTTTTTGTTGGCTAAGAAAAATGGGATTCGTGTTATAGAGTTTGCCATAGGTATGGGGCCGACACTATTCCACGTTAAAAAGGGTGAGACGATATATAGTTTGAAAGCCTTTCCTATTGGCGGCGCATGTATCTTCGACGGAGAAGATGGTGTAAGCGCTAAGGATGGAGCGGTGGATGAAGGCTCTTTTCTGCATGCAAATGTATGGGCGAGGATATCCGCAGTATTAGCGGGACCTCTTTTTAACTTTTTGCTCGCTTTTGTTCTGGCGCTTATTATTGTTGCTTTCACCGGCTCTGACAGGCCGGTCGTCCAGCAGGTAACTCCGGGAGGAGCGGCGCAGGCTGCCGGAATAGAGTCCGGAGACCTGATAACGAAGATTAACGGAGAAAGCATACACTTATATCGGCAGGTGAACTTGATATCAGCGCTGAATAAAGGGGAAGAATTAAATATTCAGTTCGAGCGTCAGGGCGAGAAGTACAGTGTGACAATTAGCCCTATTTATGATAGTACAGCGGGCCGTTATTATATTGGCCTGATGGGGGCAGGAGAATATTTCAAATGCAATCCTATTCAAGTATTCCAGTACAGCTTCTATGAATTAGAATACTGGGTAAAAGCGACAGTAAAAAGCTTGGGAATGCTCTTCACCGGTCAGGTGAGTAAGGATGATATGGCCGGTCCGGTAGGAATCGCGCAGATTGTAGGGGAGACTTATGAGGAAGTGAAACCCTACGGCATTAGTTCGGTTGTCTTTTCTATGATGAATATTGCTATTTTGCTTTCCGTGAACTTGGGAATCTTGAATCTCTTACCGCTTCCGGCACTGGATGGAGGGCGGTTAGTGTTCCTCTTAATAGAAGCAATTAGAGGGAAACCGATTCCGCCAGAAAAGGAAGGCATGGTACATCTGGCAGGAATGGCAGCGCTTATGATTCTCATGGTATTCGTACTCTTCAATGATATATCCAGGTTATTTACGTAGGATAACAAGGAAATGCCTCTTTAGAAGAATAAATGATGACTTATGAAAACGTGTATTCATGATTGGATGCACGTTTTGTTATGCAATAGGAAAGGATTGTACTTCCCATGATATAAAATCCTTCGGCAAATGGCTTGAGAGATTTGTACAAATTGCATACTTGTCACCGGCTTAAATATCCGATATAATTTTATTAATCATTTATCAGTCAAATAATTCTTAATATCATATCGAAGTTATTTTCTTTCCAAATCAAAGATATGTTTTTCCCAAATTTAAAAATATTTAATCTATGGGTCTATTAATCATTTTAACATTTTAAGAATCTCTTTATCTAAAAGTAAATATTTATGTACTTTATTAAATTCTATCGATTCACATCTTATGATTTCTATTTTCTACCCCTTCAGCAGAACAAATCTCCAGACTTTGAAAGGAGCATGGTTATAAGTATGAATTTTCTTACAGAAGTGTATTGGGATACGGGCAAATGTCCTGTTAACCAGGATTCTATCTCCTTACAGGAAGTATTTCTAAAAGGAGAGCGAATTGTGTTCGCTCTTATCTGTGACGGCATTGGGGGTCTGTGGAAAGGAGAGTTGGCTAGTGGTTTCGTGGCAGAACAGATGACAGAGTGGTTCTATAAAGAGGCGATACCTATGATGGAAAAGAGAAAGAGTAAAAATAAAATAAGGAAATCCGGAATTAGAAGTTTATATGCCTGTAATCAAAAAATGAAGGATTTTTCGGAAGAAAATAAGGAACAAATGGGAACGACTGTTACCATGCTTCTTTTTCATAGGAAGAATTATTTTCTATGGCATAGTGGTGATACGAGGGCTTACCGGATTGCAGGAAGGGGGAGAAAAGGGAGAATGAAGCAGTTGACGAGAGATCATGCAGCGCAGCAGCAGGTTCTGACTAAATGCATTGGCAGTTTTGTGTGGAAGGAGCCGGATAGCCATTATGGAAGATTTACGAGGAAGAATACTTTTTTACTTTGCTCGGATGGATTTCGCCATATTGTTTCCGATGAGAAAATGATGGAGACATTGCTCCCGGAATATTTAACCTCTAAGGAGCAGATAGAGAGAAGGCTAAGGGAAATTGCTGAATACTCGAAGAGAGAGGGGGAGATGGATAATATTTCAGCGGTGGTGATTCGAACAGGGTGAGGGTCTGGTAAAAAATAATGAAAAAGAAATAACCTAATGCAAATAATGGAGAAAGGGGAAACGGGTATGAAAAGAAAGGAAATAAGGGAAGAAATAGAAGACAAAATAAAAGAAGGTGAAGTAATAGGAGGGAAATATGAGGTAATAGAAGTTGTGGGAAGTGGAGGAAGTGGTATTGTTTATAAAGTATTCGATAGGAATCTGGATTGCTACCGGGCAGTGAAAGCGTTTTATAATAAGGAGGGGGAGATGGATGTCTTGGAGAAAGAGATTAGCTTCTTAAGAGAACTAAATCACCCGGCGTTTCCGAGTATTATCGACTATATGGAGGTTGACGGGAGGAAGTATCTCGTAATGGATTATATCGAGGGGATAACTTTGGATATCTATATAAAGAAATATGGTAAGGTGAATAGTGAACAGGCTGTTTTCTGGGCGATAGAGCTTGCAGAAGTGCTCGAATATCTGCATAGGAGTAGTGATCCCATTATTTATCAGGATATGAAGCCGTCAAATGTGATAATAAACGCGGAAGGCAAGATTAAGCTGATTGATTTCGGGAGTGCCCAATTGAAATATTGTGACCATCGGGGGAGGGAACATCCATATACCGGCACTTATGGATATGGAGCACCGGAACAATTCGGTTATCTTGGCAAGGAGACAGCGGATGAAAAGAGCGATGTGTATGGGTTGGGAATGACGTTACATTATATGCTTACCGGAAATGATCCTTCCTGCCCGCCTTTTATCGTGCAGCCGCTCCGTTTTTACGATGCATCGCTTTCGGCCGGACTTGAGAAAATAATAGAGAAATCCACACAGGCGGAGAAAGGAAAACGATATGCAGGGATATCCCCGATGAAAGAAGCGTTAAAAAGGCAGAGAACATCGGAGAAGAGATGGCGCTATGTATATAATGTGGTTGAAGGATTATATTATATGCTGTTGTTTTTATTGGGAGGTATGTTTTTGAATCTGTGTGGATATGTAAAAGACGGAATAAAAGAAACTATTGAGATTACAGGATATAGAGAAAGAGTAGTTGTTATTGCGGGAGGTGTGTTATTGCTTTGTTTGTGCAAATATGTGTGGGATAAGATCTATGAGCATTTCAGAAAGAACATTCGACAGTTGAATGCGGTATATTTATCGGCAAAGAGAAATAAAGGACTCATAGTGATAGTGTGTGTGGCAATTTGTATCCATCTTTTTGCCAGTCCTGATACTGTGTATGCGAAAGAGGAGTTGCTTCCCGTTGTAGTTCGCAATGAGGAGGGGCAGAAGATACTGATTCGCTACGATGCACAATATTCTCCCAAGGGAGCAATGAGGATGGAGGTGCCTTCGGACTATTTTTTGCGAGGGGAAGACTATGAGCTTACCGTAGAATGTGTAAGAATTCGTACCAATGAGAAGAAAAGCAGAACCTTCTACCTGAAAAGTCTCGAACCTTGACACTAAAATACGGGTATGATAGACTTCATTACATCATGAGAAAGAAGCTGGAAATGGACAGCGAGGAGGCATTTATGCACAGAGAACATACAAGAATCGTGAAAATAGGAGACAGGGTCATCGGAGGCGGGAATCCGATTTTAATCCAGTCTATGACAAATACGAGTACGGAAGATATAGCGGCCACGGTGGAGCAAATACATAGATTAGAAAAAGCAGGATGCGAGATTGTCCGCTGTACGGTTCCGACCATGGAGGCAGCATATGCGATTGCAGAGATTAAGAAGCAAATATCTATTCCGCTCGTTGCAGATATTCACTTTGATTATAAAATGGCGATTGCATCTATGGAAAATGGTGCTGATAAAATAAGAATTAATCCGGGAAACATTGGAAAAAAGGAAAATGTCGCTGCTGTAGTGAATATGGCGAAGGAAAGAAGTATTCCTATCCGTGTTGGAGTAAATAGCGGTTCCTTGGAAAAACCTTTGATCGAAAAATATAATGGAGTTACGGCGCAGGGTATTGTGGAGAGTGCTTTGGACAAAGTGAAGATGATAGAGGACTTGGGATATGATAATCTGGTGATTAGTATCAAATCCTCCGATGTACTTATGTGCGTAAGGGCTCATGAACTCCTGGCGGCTCAGACGAATTACCCGCTTCATGTGGGCATTACGGAATCAGGCACCTTGCTGGGGGGAAATATTAAGTCGGGCGTAGGGCTTGGCATTATGTTATATCAGGGAATCGGCGATACGATTCGCGTCTCCCTTACCGGCGATCCGGTAGAGGAGATTAAGTCGGCAAAATTGATTCTTCGCACACTGGGACTTAGAAAAGGCGGAATCGAAGTGGTGTCTTGTCCGACTTGTGGAAGGACGAAGATAGATCTAATACAACTCGCCAATCAGGTAGAAGAAATGGTACAGGATATTCCCCTCGATATCAAAGTGGCGGTAATGGGCTGTGCAGTAAATGGCCCCGGCGAGGCGAGAGAAGCGGATATCGGCATTGCCGGAGGTATGGGAGAAGGCTTGCTGATTAGAAAAGGTGAAATTATTAGAAAGGTGCCGGAGGAGCAGCTTCTTGAGACATTACGAGAAGAACTTCTTCATTGGAACTAGTGCAGCCTGAGATAAGAAGCCGGAATAGGAAGAAGAGATGAGAAAAAAGTTTTTTGATGTATTTCCTTCATTACAATTGGATGATAAGATAAGAAACTTATTTGAGCAGGTGGAGGTAGAGAGAATCTCCGCCACTAAAAGGAAGGATTTTCTTCGCATCTATATTGTAAGCGATAGGCTCATTCATAAAGAGTTCATTTTAAATGCGGAGGAAACGATTCGAAAGCAACTCTTTTCGAGTTTTCAAATTACGGTAAAGATATACGAGAAATATCATTTGTCGGCTCAATACAATCCGGAAAAATTTATGAACATTTATAAAGATAGTATTTTGCTGGAACTAAGGGCTTATAGCCCGGTGGTATACAATTTCTTTAAAAATGCGGATATCAGCTATCCGTCGGAAAATAAAATAATGCTGACCATAGAAGATTCCGTGCCGGCCAGAAGCAAGGCGGACGAACTGATACATATTATCGATAAGATCTATAATGAACGGTTTGAATTCCAAGTAGAAGTCGGGGTTTCCTATAAGGAAGCGAAAGCCGGACGACATAAAGAGGATGATGATCTAAAGATTGCAAGGCAGGTAGCGGATATTACGGCCAGAGCAGCAGGTGTTTCCAATGAAGAATTCGATTCCCCTGCTACTATAGAGACAGCATCCCCCGCGGCAACCGCTCAGACTCAGGATAAAAGGGAGGATACCGATAAACAAAAAGTGGGCGGTGTAGTAAAGTCTAAGGAAGCAGGAGTTCGGAGCGATTTTCGCGGAGGAAGAAAGAATAGTGAGAAGGGAGACTTTAGGCGTGCGATTAAACGCTCTGATAATCCGGATGTGTTATATGGACGAGATTTCGATGAGGAAGCGATGCATATCGAGGATGTAATTGGAGAAATTGGAGAAGTGACAATACGCGGTAAAGTCATTCATATGGATAAGCGGGAGATTAAGAATGAGAAAACAATTCTTTTCTTCGATATTACAGACTTTTCCGATACTATGACCGTGAAGATGTTCGTCCATAACGACCAGGTGGAAGAAATAACTTCCGGAATTAATAAAGGTGCTTTTATTAAGTTAAAAGGCGTTGCGGTTATAGATAAATTTGATAATGAATTGACGATAGGCTCCATAAGCGGCGTAAAAAAGATTCCTGATTTCACTTCGTCCAGGATGGATACCAGTGCAAGGAAGCGGGTGGAGCTTCATTGTCATACGAAAATGAGCGATATGGATGGTGTTTCCGAGGCGAAGGATATTGTAAAGCGTGCTTATCAGTGGGGGCATCCGGCTATTGCCATTACCGATCACGGGGTGGTGCAGTCCTTTCCCGATGCCAACCATGTATGGGAGGATTTGTGGAAGGCAGAGAAGGGAAGGAGAAAAGAAGCGGGTGAATCTAACCCGGATAAACAGGATTTCTTCAAAGTAATTTATGGAATGGAAGCTTACTTGGTGGATGACTTGAAGGAAATTGTAACGGGGGATAAGGGGCAGGATTTTAACGGTTCTTTTGTTGTATTCGATATCGAAACGACAGGCTTCTCCCCGGTTTATAATAAAATCATCGAAATTGGTGCAGTTAAGGTAGAAGGGGGGCAGATTACAGGGCGTTATTCGGCGTTTGTGAATCCAGACGTTCCGATTCCTTTTGAAATTGAGAAGCTGACAGGAATTAGCGATGATATGGTAATCGATGCACCTATGATCGACCGGATACTTCCGCAGTTTTTAGACTTTTGTGCAGATGCGGTATTGGTAGCACATAATGCGGGCTTCGATATGAGTTTTGTAATAGAAAATGCAAGAAGGCTTGGGCTGGAGAGAGAATTCACTTATGTGGATACGGTGGGAATTGCAAGAATCTTACTGCCTCATCAGGCGAAGCATACTCTGGATGCGGTATCGAAGACTCTCGGGATATCTTTGGAAAATCATCACCGCGCGGTAGATGATGCGGAAGCGACCGCAGAAATATTTACGAAGTTTATTCCCAGGTTAAAGGAGGAGGGAGTAGATACCCTTCATAAGCTGAATGAGCTCGGTGCATCCAGTACGGATATTGTGAAAAGACTTCCGTCCTATCATGCCATCATACTTGCGAAGAATGATACCGGGCGGATAAATCTATACCGTCTCGTATCGGAGTCTCATTTAACTTATTATAGCAAACGGCCGAGAGTACCGAAGAGCTTATTGCAAAAGTATAGAGAAGGGCTGATTATAGGTAGTGCTTGTGAAGCGGGTGAACTGTACCGGGCGCTTCTTGACGGCAAGTCGGATGCGGATATTGCAAGGCTCGTTAACTTCTATGATTATTTGGAAATACAGCCTCTCGGTAACAATAAGTTTATGATCGAATCCGATAGGATAAGAAATATTAATTCCATGGAAGACATCATAGAAATTAACAAAAAGATAGTGGAATTGGGGGAGCAGTTCGATAAACCTGTAGTGGCGACCTGTGATGTACACTTCCTCGACCCGGAAGCAGAGGTATATCGTCGCATTATTATGGCGGGGAAAGGATTTGCTGATTCCGATGATCAGCCGCCCCTTTACTTGCGCACCACGGAGGAAATGTTGGAGGAGTTCGCCTATCTGGGGAGCGATAAAGCGGAGGAGGTCGTTATTACCAACACGAATCTGATTGCGGATATGGTGGAAACGATGTCTCCGGTAAGACCGGATAAATGTGCTCCTATCATCCCTGACAGCGATAAAATGCTGACAGATATCTGTTATAATAAAGCGCATGAAATCTATGGCGAGAATCTGCCTGAAATTGTAGAAAAAAGGTTGGAGAGGGAGCTGAATTCCATTATAACGAATGGATTTGCCGTGATGTATATTATCTCTCAGAAATTAGTTTGGAAATCGGTAGAAGATGGATATCTGGTAGGTTCGAGAGGCTCTGTGGGGTCCTCTTTCGTAGCTACCATGGCGGGAATTACGGAAGTAAATCCGCTAAGTCCTCATTACTACTGCAGCGAATGCCATTATTACGATTTTGACTCGGAGGAAGTGAAAGCTTATTTCGGAAGGGCAGGTTGTGACATGCCTGATAAGCCCTGTCCGGTTTGTGGTGCTTCTTTGAAGAAGGATGGCTTTGATATTCCTTTCGAGACCTTCCTTGGATTTAAAGGAGATAAGGAGCCGGATATCGATCTTAACTTCTCCGGCGAGTACCAGAGTAAAGCACATAAGTATACGGAGGTTATCTTCGGTGCAGGACAAACTTACCGGGCAGGAACGATAGGTACGCTGGCGGATAAGACTGCTTTTGGTTATGTTAAGAACTATTTTGAAGAAAGAGGGCATAGAAAACGCACTTGTGAAATTAATAGAATCGTTGTAGGGTGTACGGGAATCCGAAGAAGTACCGGACAGCATCCCGGTGGAATTATCGTACTTCCTATAGGGGAAGATATCAATTCCTTTACGCCGGTGCAGCATCCGGCTAACGATATGACGACGGATACGATTACCACTCATTTCGATTATCACTCCATCGATCATAACTTATTAAAGCTGGATATTCTCGGGCACGACGATCCTACCATGATTCGTATGCTTCAAGATTTGACAGGTATCGATCCGGTAGCCATACCATTGGATGATCCGCAAGTAATGTCGCTGTTTAAGAATACGAGTGCTCTCGGTGTTACACCGGAGGAAATTGGCGGTTGTAAGCTGGGAGCATTGGGAATACCGGAGTTCGGAACAGAATTCGCGATGCAGATGTTAATCGATACGAAGCCCCAGGCTTTTTCTGACTTGGTTCGAATTGCAGGGTTGGCCCATGGTACTGACGTATGGCTGGGTAATGCACAGACCCTCATTCAAGAAGGAACGGCAACGATTTCTACGGCCATCTGTACGCGAGATGATATTATGGTTTATTTGATTAGTATGGGAGTGGAAAGCTCTCTTGCATTTAATATTATGGAGAGTGTGCGTAAGGGTAAAGGACTGACCGATAAGATGGAGGCTGCTATGGTTGAGGCCAATGTCCCGGATTGGTACATCTGGTCTTGTAAGAAGATTAAGTATATGTTCCCTAAGGCGCATGCGGCAGCCTATGTTATGATGGCATGGCGTATTGCTTACTGCAAGATTAATTATCCCCTTGCTTTTTATGCTTCTTTTTTCAGTATTCGTGCCTCTGCATTTTCTTACGAACTGATGTGTCAGGGGAAAGAGCATTTGGAGAAGATGATGGAGGACTATAGAAGGAGGAGCGATATCTTATCCAAAAAGGAGCAAGACTCATATAAAGATATGAAGCTGGTGCAGGAGATGTATGCCAGAGGATTCAAGTTCGTTCCTATCGATATCTTCTCGGCTAAGTCCAGACTGTTTCAAATTGTAGGAGATGATATTATGCCCTCCTTAAATAGTATCGATGGTCTGGGCGAGAAGGCGGCGGATGCTATTGTGGAAGCCGCTAAGAACGGCCCTTTCTTATCAAAGGATGATTTTAGGCAGAGAACGAAGGTCTCCAAGACGGTGGTGGAGTTGATGGATACCTTAAATCTTTTAGGAAATCTTCCGGAATCGAATCAAATAAGTTTATTTGATTTTGTCTCTTAAATGTTATATAATTGAAGGAAAGTTTTGGCATTACGATAAAACTTGTATGGAGGGTACATATGTTTAGTCAGATTTTGGGGAAATTTTTGGTAGAGAAGAATTTGATTTCTGCACAAAAGCTGGAAGAAGTATTAGAAGAACAGAAGAATGTGCGAGTGAAAATGGGGCTTATTGCAGTATCTGAGAAGCTTTTGACCGAAGAGCAGGCAGATAAGATCAATAAGAGACAGGCCCAAGAGGACAAGCGTTTTGGTGATATTGCTGTGGAGTTAGGATACCTGACTGAGAATCAGGTGGAACGATTATTGAAGCAGCAAGGGAATCCTTATCTCATATTCATACAGACAGTGACGGAGAAGGGATTTATGACGCTGGAAGAGATAGAACAGGCAATGGAAAGCTATCAGAAGGAAAATGGATTCACTCCTACTGATATGGATGATTTGAAAAGTGGCGATGTGGATCGTATCGTTCCTCTTTTTGTAAGGAGTGAAAACAGATTCGCCAGGGAACTGGCAGGGGTGGCTATTCGTACGATAGTACGTTTAATCGATTCTAATATTTCTGTTGGTGCGTCGAGAGAAGCGGATAATTACGAGTTTGAAGATATTGCTTTACAGGAGGTAGAGGGGGAACGCAATATAGCTCTCGCATTGGCAGGAGAAGAGTGCGGACTTATGGCGATTGCAAGCACCTTTGCCAGGGAATCTTTTGAAGAAATGGATATTTATGCTTTTGATTCTGTTTGTGAGTTCATCAACTGTATTAATGGGCTGTATGCATCCGCTCTTAGTGCGGAAGGGATACAGGTGGATATGATTCCCCCTACTTACTATCAGAAGGGCTGTGTGAAAACAGGACAAAAAGCATTAGTTATTCCCGTAAGTATTAAGAACTACATGGTAGAAATCTTCATCTCAGTAGACACTGAGCTTGAAGTTTCCGCATAATGAATGGCAGCAGGAGGATGAGATTATGGCAAATATTTTAATTGTAGATGATTCGAGAACATCCCGTAAAATCTTGAGAGAAGTGTTGGAAGGTGCAGGACACACCGTTGTTGGCGAGGCGTCCAATGGCGAAGAAGGGATTGCTTTGTATAAAGAACTTAAACCGGATCTGGTAACGCTTGATATTACGATGCCTGTAATGAACGGGCTCGAGGCGCTCGAAGGTATCCGGAATGAAGACAAAGAGGCGAAGATTGTTATGATTACAGCAGCCGGTCAGAAAGAGAAGATGGTAAAAGCAATTAAAGAAGGTGCTTCCGACTTCATTACGAAGCCCTTTGAAGCGGGTATTATCATAGAGACTGTTAATAATTTGGTAAAATAAAGGCGGAAAATGGGCGTTTTTCGGATATTGAAAGAAAAAATAAAGAACAAATGCAAAAAAGATAAAAAAAGTGCTTGCAATCTAATAAGTTTTGTAATAGAATAAGCAAGTCGGCAAGAGAATAACGAAAATAATTCGTGTCGAATTTGTTCTGGCTCGTTGGTCAAGAGGTTAAGACGCCGCCCTCTCACGGCGGAATCAGGGGTTCGAGTCCCCTACGAGCTGTTTTAAGTATTTTTTCTAAAAGCCTTGCAATTAAAGGTATACAGTGTTATAGTATAAGAGAATAAATGCTATTGTTAATTGGAGTGGACTTGCGAGTCCACTCTTTTTGCGAGTAGCGATGAGATGATGGAAAGGAACGGGTGCATCGATGTCCAGGAAAGAAACATACGAGAACAGGACGGAAGAACTGCTTCATCCGATAGTGGAAGCAGCAGAGGTTGAAATTTATGATGTAGAATATGTGAAGGAAGGCAGCGACTTTTATTTGCGCGTTTATATCGATAAGCCGGAGGGGGTAAACATCAATGACTGTGAGACGGTGAGCAGGGCGTTATCAGAGGCTCTGGACGAGAAAGATTTTATTGCTGATGCTTATATTTTAGAAGTAAGCAGTCCGGGACTTGGAAGAACCTTGAAAAAAGATAAACATTTAACGAAGAGTATCGGTGAAGAAGTGGAAATCAAGACATATAAGGCAATTGATAAATGTAAGGAATTCAGGGGGAAATTAAAGGCATTTGATGAGAGTTCCATAACGATAGAAGATGAAAAAGAAGAACTGATTTTTGCAAGAACAGACATTGCACTTATCAGGCTGGCGCTTGATTTTTAGAGAGGATAATCTCAACACGAGATAAGCAGAAAGGAAAAAGGAAAAATGAACAAAGAATTAATGGAAGCATTAGATATTCTGGAGAAAGAAAAAGAAATCAGTAAAGAGACCTTATTTGATGCTATTGAGAATTCATTGATTACAGCCTGCAAAAATCATTTTGGTAAATCGGACAATATCAAGGTTGAAATCAACAGAGAGACCTGTGATTTTCTATGCTATGCGGAAAAGGAAGTAGTGGAAGAGGTGGAAGATGACTGCTGCCAGATTTCCCTTACTGATGCGAAAGAGATTTCCCACAGAGCGCAGCTTGGTGATTTACTCCATGTAGAAATAAAGTCCAAAGAATTCGGACGTATTGCAACACAGAATGCTAAGAACGTTATCTTGCAAAAGATAAGAGAAGAAGAAAGAAGTGTTATCTACAATCAGTATTATGAAAAAGAAAAAGATGTAGTAACAGGTATTGTACAGCGCTATGTAGGAAAGAACATTAGTATTAATCTGGGAAAAGCAGATGGAATATTAAACGAAAGTGAGCAGGTAAAGGGAGAAGTATTTAAGCCCACAGAACGTGTGAAGTTGTATATTCTCGAAGTAAAGAACACTCCTAAGGGGCCGAGAATCATGGTTAGCCGTACACATCCGGAATTGGTAAAGCGTCTGTTTGAATCGGAAGTGACTGAGATTAAGGACGGTACGGTTGAGATTAAGAGTATTGCAAGGGAAGCAGGAAGCAGAACGAAGATGGCAGTTTGGTCTAACAATCCGAACGTGGATGCGGTAGGAGCATGTGTCGGTATTAACGGCACCAGGGTGAATACCATTGTGGAAGAGCTTCGCGGAGAGAAAATCGATATTATCAATTGGGATGAGAATCCGGGTAATCTCATTCAAAATGCACTTTCACCTGCGAAAATAGTTGCAGTGTTCGCAGACCCGGACGAAAAGACAGCGAAAGTTGTAGTACCTGACTATCAATTGTCTCTTGCAATCGGTAAGGAAGGACAAAATGCAAGACTTGCGGCAAGACTTACCGGCTATAAGATAGATATTAAGAGTGAGACGCAGGCGAAAGATGCTCCGGGATTCCGTTATGAAGATTATGAGGATGAATACGATGAGTATGATGAGGAATATGATGAAGAGTATGAAAGCAACGAGGAATATGTAGAGGGAGAAGGTATGTTGCAGGAACCTTCACCAGAGTATTCTGAGGAAGCTTTGGAAGAATAATAAATTAGGGAAAGGGCAGAGAATGGCAAAGAAAATCCCTTTAAGACAATGTGTCGGTTGCGCGCAGATGAAAAGCAAGAAGGAAATGATACGCGTACTCAAGACTGCGGACGAAGGCATTGTTCTTGACGTAACAGGTAAAAAGAACGGAAGAGGCGCTTATATTTGTATTTCGGAAGAATGCTTGAAAAAGGCAAGAAAGAATAAAGGTCTGGAACGTTCTTTCAAAATGAGCATCCCGGATGAAGTATATGAGAGGCTTGAGAAGGAGTTAAAGGAAAATGAATAAGGTGTATTCATTACTTGGCCTTGCTGCCCGCTCCCGAAATGTAGTGAGCGGAGAATTATCCACAGAAAAAGCAGTGAAGACAGGAAGTGCAGAGCTTGTAATTATAAGCACAGATGCTTCCGGCAATACCAACAAAATGTTTCGCAATATGTGTGACTTTTATAATGTGCCATTTTTTCAATATGGAACGAAAGAAGAACTGGGGCACGCCATGGGGAAAGAAATGCGATCTTCATTAGCGGTAACGGATAACGGATTTGCAGAATCCATAAAGAAACATTTAAAAGCATCGGAAGAATATAACGGAGGTAGTGAGCATGGCGAAAATAAAAGTACATGAATTGGCGAAAGAATTAGATAAACAGAGCAAAGAAGTAATTGCTTTTTTACAGGGCAAGGGTATTGAAGTAAAAGCACCGCAGAGTTCTTTGGAAGAGGATGCGGTTGTAATGGTAAGAAAACAATTTGGGAAAGAGGGGGCAGGAACGACGAAACCGGAAATTACAAAACAGGAAATGGTAAAGCCGAATAAAGAAGAGGTAAGAGCGGAACAAGAAACAGCGGATGAGCCGAAGAAAAAGAAGAAAATTATCTTTGTGAGCAATCCTCATAACAGCAAGATGCCGGGACAGAAATCTTCCCAGCAGGGGCACGGTCAAAATCAGGGTAATGATAGAAGACCGGCTGCACAACAGAGAAATTCCAATCAGAGGAGGAATAATAATGCGCCGGAGCCTTATCGTCCGGTAAGACCGTTGACTCCTCCCTCCCCTACGCCGCCCGTAACGATGGTGCCGGCTTCCAATAATATGCCAAAGAAAGAGGCGAAGCCTGCCATGAAGGAAGAAGCTTTAGCGAGAAATACAGTAGAGGAAAAGGTACAGACTCCTGCTGAAGGAACCAGAAGTTCAGCACCTGCTCAGACAAGGACTGCACAACCGGCCAGATCCAATTATAATGCAAACGGCGATAATAACCGCGGCACATATAACAATAACAGAGCCGATGGGAATAGTAGAAATAGAAGCGATAACAATAATCGTCCGTACAATAATAATAGAACAGACGGTGGTGATAATACTCGCCCGTACGGAAATAACAGGCCGGATGGCGGTAGAAGCGGCGACAATAATCGTCCATATAACAACAATAGGACGGATGGAACGAGAAGCAATAATAACAATCGTCCATACAACAATAATAGGACGGATGGAACGAGATCGGATAATAATAATCGTCCATACAACAATAATAGGACGGATGGAACGAGGTCAGATAATAATAATCGTCCGTACAATAACAATAGAACGGATGGAACGAGACCGGATAATAATAATCGCCCGTACAACAACAATAGACCAGCGAGACCTCCTTTTGAAAGGAATCAGGCGGGTCAGAATGATAGGCGCGGTTATTCTTCTAATCAGAATGGCAGCAGGCCTTATAACAATAATGATGGAAATAACAGAGGCAATGCGGGGCCGGACAATCGTTTCAGAAAACCTATGCCTGGTAAAGGGTTTGCTGCGGAAAGCCCGGTAAAGGAACCTAAGAAGCATAGCAGAGATGAAGAAAAGCGCAGGATCGGTCAGGAGAGGGATAAACGCTCTGGAAAAGACCTGATGTATGAAGAGGACGTTAAGGCGCAGAATAAAGCCGGAAGATTTATCAAACCAGAGAAGAAGATGGAAGAAACAAAAGAAGAACGGATTAAAGTAATTACGATATCAGATTTCCTTACAATTAAGGAACTGGCGGATAAGATGAAGCTTCAGCCTTCGATCATCATTAAAAAATTGTTCTTACAGGGACAGATCGTTACGGTGAATTCAGAGATTTCATAT
This sequence comes from Kineothrix sp. MB12-C1, assembly GCF_030863805.1. Taxonomy (NCBI): domain Bacteria; kingdom Bacillati; phylum Bacillota; class Clostridia; order Lachnospirales; family Lachnospiraceae; genus Kineothrix; species Kineothrix sp. MB12-C1. The sequence continues at coordinate 262,238 of NZ_CP132957.1, read as the reverse complement.
GAAGAAGCGGAGAACATTGCGATTGAGTATGACATTATCTGTGAAAAAGAAATTAAGGTCGATGTTATTGAGGAGCTTTTGAAAGAGGAAGATGAGATCGAAGAAGAATTGACAACAAGACCTCCGGTTATTTGTGTTATGGGTCACGTTGACCATGGTAAGACTTCTTTACTCGATGCGATTCGTAAGACTAATGTTACCAATAGAGAAGCAGGCGGTATTACACAGCATATCGGTGCTTACATGGTAACCGTAGGGGATCAGAAGATTACTTTCCTCGATACACCGGGACATGAAGCGTTCACGGCTATGCGTATGCGTGGAGCTAATTCCACAGATATCGCCATTCTTGTTGTAGCAGCGGATGATGGTGTAATGCCTCAGACGGTGGAAGCGATTAACCATGCGAAAGCGGCAGGTATTGAGATTATCGTTGCGGTGAATAAAGTTGATAAGCCGAGTGCAAATATGGATCGCGTAAAACAAGAAATGACAGAATATGAGCTTATTCCGGTAGATTGGGGCGGAACGACGGAATTCGTACCTGTTTCTGCGAAGTCGGGAGAAGGAATCGATACTTTACTCGAAACAATAGTACTCACTTCAGAGATTCTGGAACTTAAGGCGAATCCGGAAAGACATGCAAGAGGTCTCGTTATTGAAGCTGAGCTGGATAAGGGAAGAGGACCGGTCGCTACTGTGCTCGTACAAAAGGGTACACTTCGTGTAGGAGATTTCATTTCTGCAGGAGCAAGTTATGGTAAGGTAAGAGCCATGATAGATGACAAGGGAAGAAGAGTGAAGGAAGCATCCCCTTCTACGCCGGTGGAGATTCTGGGTCTTTCTGATGTACCGAGTGCCGGTGAAGTATTTATTGTGCATGAAAACGATAAGACTGCAAGATCTTATGCGGAAACTTATCTCGCACAGAATAAAGAAAAGATGCTGGAAGATACTAAGGCTAAGATGTCGCTCGATGATCTCTTTACAAAGATTCAGGCGGGTAACTTAAAAGAGCTTAACTTGATTGTGAAGGCAGACGTACAAGGAAGTGTGGAAGCGGTAAAACAAAGTCTTTTGAAGTTGTCTAACGAGGAAGTGATTGTAAAATGCATCCACGGAGGCGTAGGCGCTATCAATGAATCTGACGTATCCCTCGCTTCTGCTTCACAAGCAATTATTATCGGCTTCAACGTAAGACCGGATGCGACGGCGAAGACTATCTCGGAAAGAGAAGGCGTTGATATTAGGCTGTATAAAGTAATTTATCAGGCGATTGAGGATATCGAGGCTGCGATGAAGGGTATGTTAGATCCTGTATTCGAGGAAAAGGTAATCGGTCATGCGGAAGTACGCCAGATATTCAAGGCATCTGCTATCGGTAATATCGCTGGTTCCTATGTGCTTGACGGTATGTTCAAAAGAGACAGTAAGGTTCGTGTTACGAGAGAAGGCGAGCTGATCTTTGAAGGTGAATTGGCTTCCCTTAAGAGATTTAAGGACGATGTTAAAGAAGTGAAAGCAGGATTTGAATGTGGTCTTGTATTTGACGGATTTGATCAGATACAGGAATTTGATATTGTTGAGGCTTATACGATGGTAGAGGTGCCCAGATAAGAACCTTGCCTGCGTAAGCCTGCAAGGAAAGGTATGGGTATTCATTTGAGAAAAAATAGTGTAAAAAATACGCGAGTAAACGGAGAGGTACAAAAAGCTCTGGCTGAGATTATACGCGGCGGAATTAAAGACCCGCGTATCAGCCCGCTTACCTCGGTCGTATCGGTGGAGGTGTCTCCTGACCTTAAGACATGTAAGGCATGGATTAGCGTTCTTGGAGAAGAACAGGCACAGAAAGATACCTTGGCTGGTTTACGAAGCGCCTCCGGTTATATTAAGAGTCAGCTTGCGAAAGAAATCAATTTAAGAAATACACCGGAGATTACATTTATTATTGATCAGTCTATCGCTTATGGCGTAAATATGTCGAAGTTAATCGATGATGTGAATAAGAATAATAAAGAATAAATAGTAGTATATCGATAACGGGGAAAGGGAGCAGACGATGAGGATTTCAGACGAATTGCAGGGAGCAGCAACCATTGGAATCAGCGGGCATATCAGGCCGGATGGAGATTGTGTCGGCTCCTGTATGTCATTATATATGTATTTGAAAAAAGAATATAAGGATGCGGTAATAGAGGTCTTTTTGGAAGAACCGCCATCGGTGTTCGAGTGTATTCGGGATATAAAGGAAATCCGCACTGATTTTAAAACGGATGTGGATAGATTTGATGTTTTTATTGCTCTCGATACGGGAAAGGAACGGATGGGTGAAGCAGAGAAATTCTTTGACCGGGCGGTAAAGAAGATTAATATCGATCATCATATAAGCAATACTGGAAGCGGGGATGTGAATTACATCGACCCGCAGGCCAGTTCCACCGCAGAATTGGTGTATCGAGTGTTGGAAGAGGATAAGATAGATGCAGAGATCGCCAAAGCAATTTATATTGGCATTATTCATGATACCGGTGTTTTAAAATATTCTAATACTACCCCTGAAACTCTTATAACCGCAGGAAAGTTAATTTCTTACGGTTTTGATTTTTCGGAAATTATAGAAAAAACTTTTTATGAAAAAACCTATGTGCAGACTCTTTTACTTGGCCGTGCTTTGTTAGAGAGTATACAGTTTATGGATGGTAAGTGCATTGTCAGTGCGATTCATCAAAGGACTCTCGATTTCTACCAGGCAAGCACTAAGGACTTAGAAGGAATTGTCAGCCAATTGAATATGACAAAAGGCGTTGAATGTACGATTTTCATGTATCAGACGGGTACGATGGAATATAAAGTAAGCCTTCGTTCTAAGGGCTTGGTGGATGTGGCGAAGATTGCAGTACTTTTTGGCGGCGGCGGTCATGTGCGGGCATCGGGCTGTACGATGAATGGTAATTTTCATGATGTGGTGAATAATCTGTCGCTACATATTGAAAATCAATTAAAGCAAAATGCAACTGTTTAGTCCCCTCACAGTTACGCAGATGGGAGTAGGGAATGTATAACGGAATTATCAATATCTATAAAGAGGCTGGCTTCACTTCTCACGATGTAGTAGCGAAGCTTCGGGGAATTTTAAAGCAGAAAAAGATCGGACATACAGGTACTTTAGACCCGGATGCGGTAGGGGTACTCCCTGTCTGTCTGGGAAGCGCAACGAAGCTTTGTGATATGCTTACGGATAAGAGTAAGGAATACCGCGTACGCTTTTTACTTGGAAGAACAACGGACACACAAGATAGTTCCGGGCAAGTGCTGACACAAAGTCCTGTAACGGTTACCGAAGCACAAGTTACAGCGGTGATTCACTCCTTTCTTGGCGATTATGACCAAGTTCCCCCCATGTATTCCGCTATTAAGGTAGATGGAAAAAGACTTTACCAACTGGCCAGAGAAGGTAAGGAAATCGAACGGAAGTCACGACAGGTACATATTGAATACATTCATATCGAGGAACTTGCGCTCCCTGAAATAGCTATGGTAGTCGGTTGTTCGAAGGGTACATATATTCGTACACTATGTCATGATATTGGACAAGAACTCGGTTGTGGTGCGGTTATGACCCATTTAGAGCGCAGCCGTGTAGGAGAATTTCTCATGGAGGAAGCGTTACCTTTGTCCGAGGTAGAGCAGATGGTAAAAGAGGGAACGATAGATGGACATATTCTTCCGGTGGAGAGGATTTTTGCCGATTACCGGAAAGTAACGGTAGATGACAGGTTCCGCAAATTAATAGATAATGGTAATGCTTTTTATGAAGATATGATAATGGAAAGCGGTGCCTGTATCGATGGGGAGTCTGTCAGAGTATATAGTCAGGATAATCGTTTCTATGGTATCTTTGCATATAGTTCTTATGAGAAACGGTTTAAACCGGTGAAAATGTTTATGGAGTAACAGTTACTTTATGGAGAAATAGAAGAGCATGCGGGTGATTCACGGAACAACAGAATTTGAATTAGAAGAAAAAAGTGCAGTTTCTATTGGTAAGTTCGATGGTATTCATTTAGGACATCAGAAATTGCTGCATCACATATTAGAACAAAAAGAACAGGGGATGAAGGCAGTTGTATTTACTTTTGATCCTCCTCCTTCTGTGTTCTTCGGGAGAACAGAAGAAAAAGAATTGATGACCAGAGCGGAGAAACGATTTGCTTTTGAGAAAATGGGTGTGGATGTGCTGATAGAGTTTCCGTTAACAGTGCAGAGTGCTTCCATTTCGCCCGAAGAATTTATAACCGACATTTTAGCGAAAAAGCTCCATGCCGGTTATATTGCTGCGGGGCCTGATGTTTCTTTTGGAGATAAAGGGGCTGGGAACTATGTACTTCTCCAGGCACTGGCGAGAGAACTTGGATATGAAGTTCAGATTATAGATAAGGTATATTTCTATGGAAAAGAAATCAGTTCCACTTATGTGCGGAAGGAGCTGGCAAAGGGGCATATGGAGACGGTAACGGAACTTTTGGGTGCACCTTATGGCATTAGTGGTACAGTGACTCATGGCAATCGATTTGGTCGAACAATAGGTATGCCTACGGCGAATATTCTTCCTGCAGCGAGTAAGCTGCTGCCGCCCAATGGGGTGTATTATTCAGAAGTATTACTTCGTGGAGAAGTGCATAAGGGAATAACGAATATTGGATATAAGCCTACAGTGAGCGATGAAAGGCAACTGGGAGTGGAGACTTATATTTATGACTTCCATAAGGATATTTATGAGGAAGAGATAGTGGTGCGGTTACTCGCCTTTCAGAGAGAGGAAAAGAAGTTCGAGGGAAAAGAAGCTTTACAAGAGCAAATGGCACGAGATATCGAAGACGGAAGAATGTTTCACCTCAAGAAGATGTAAATAAAAAGTTGAAAAAAAGCGCGAAATTTTCCAAATATTTCCGCTTTTTTTTATTTGACAGAAGAGAAGACCATTGGTATAATAACCCTGTAATATATGTAATAAATTTGTAATATATTTTGTAATATATTTTGGAGGCGTTCATGAAATATCAATTGGCAGGCGTGGCAGGGATGTGCATAACTGGTTTAATTCTTTTACAGAATCTTCCGGTGTATGCGGTGGAGAATCAAGGGGTACTGGAGAAGTTTCTTGCTCCGGCTCAGGCGGAGACGGTTCTGGATACGGCAAGTCTTGTTGGTAATGAGGCAGTGATGCCGGTAGTTAGCAATATAAGAATGGACTCCATTAAGGAATCGATAGCACAACCGATAGGAGCAGCCACCTTGCTGGAATCGGAGAAGACCAGGGTAGAGTATATCGAGACTGCAAGCGAAGCGGAAGGCTCTCTGTGGGGATATACGAATCTCGGCATTTCGAATGTGGATAATAATTTGAATATAAGGCAGACTGCGGCAGAGGATGGTAAGCTGGTAGGGAAGCTTCCAAGAAATGCAGCTTGTGAAATTATAGAGAGAGATGGTGAATGGGCACTTGTTCGTTCGGGAAAAGTAGAGGGCTATGTAAAGGGAGAATTTTTATTAGACGGTTGGAATGCGAAAAAGCGGGCTAATGAAGCGATGGCAGTTGTTGCAGTAGTCAATACCGATAGCTTAAAGGTAAGAGAAGAACCCAATACGGACTCCGAAGTGGTTACGATGGTTCCAAAGGGAGAAGAGTTGGATGTCGTAGAAATGAACGGCGATTGGGTGAAAATTTTAATAGACGATGAAGAAAATTATATAGCATCGGAATATGTGAAGATTGAAGAAAAACTGGGAACGGCTATTACGATGACAGAGCTGCTATACGGGCAGGGTGTATCCGATATTCGTGTGGATTTATGTCAGTATGCGAAGCAATTTGTGGGGAATCCTTATGTATGGGGCGGAACGAGTTTGACTAAGGGAGCAGACTGTTCAGGATTTGTTTTAAGTGTGTTTAAGAATTTCGGAATCTCACTTCCGAGAAACTCCGGTTCTCAGGCGGGAGCAGGAACGAAGATTACGATGTCTCAGGCTCAGCCGGGGGACTTGATTTTCTATGCAAAAGGCGGAAATATCAATCACGTGGCAATCTATATCGGGGGCGGTCAGGTAGTGCATGCCAGCAGTCCTAAGACGGGAATTAAGATTTCTACCTATAACTACAGAACACCTGCGAAAGTTGTCCGTGTTTTGCCCAGAGATTAGATTTTTCGGTATTTACATGAAGAATAAAATGTGGTAAAATAGCAAAGTATGAAATAGTACCGATGCTCAGATAAGGGACGACTCCGACCCATTCTTAGTATCCGGTGTATGAAAAGAAGGAGGAAATCAAATGATTTCAAAGGAAAAGAAAACAGCAATTATCAAAGAATATGCAAGATCAGAAGGTGATACAGGTTCACCCGAAGTTCAGGTTGCAGTTCTCACTGCAAGAATTCAGGAGCTTACTGAGCACTTGAAAGAGAATCCGAAGGACCACCACTCAAGAAGAGGTCTTCTTAAAATGGTTGGTCAGAGACGTGGTCTGCTCGGTTATTTGAAAGATTCTGAAATCGAAAGATATCGTGCTCTGATTGAAAGACTTGGACTCAGAAAGTAATTATGAAGATGGAAGAAGGCGGATACGGACTGAAAGGTTAAGTGTCCGTCTTTTTAACGATAAAAATTAAGCTTCAGTAACAAAAGGTAGAGAGAAGGTTCCGAGACCACTGATGTGCATTCGATAAAGAAATATAGCGGTATCGAGGATACATCAGTAGTTTCGGTCTCTCTTGCCTTTTCATTATTATAAAAAATCAAAAAGTTTAAAAATTTATTTTTAAACTGCAAAAAGCAAAAGGAGAAAAGAGTAGATGGAAAAGAATTATAAGACTTTTACAATGGATCTTGCCGGAAGAACTCTGCGCGTTGATGTAGGCAGAGTAGGCAAACAAGCCAACGGCTGCGCATTTATGCAGTATGGCGAGACAACGGTACTTTGTACAGCAACGGCTTCTGAGAAGCCAAGGGAAGGAATTGATTTCTTCCCGCTTAGCGTGGAATATGAAGAGAAGTTATATTCAGTAGGAAAGATTCCGGGCGGATTCAACAAAAGAGAAGGAAAGGCGTCTGAGAACTCTGTTCTGACAAGCCGTGTTATCGATAGACCGATGCGTCCGCTCTTTCCTAAGGATTACAGGAATGATGTGACTTTGAATAATATGGTAATGGCAGTAGACCCTTCTTGCCGTCCGGAGTTGGTAGCTATGATTGGTTCCGCTATTGCAACGAGTATTTCTGATATTCCTTTCGACGGTCCTTGTGCTACGACACAGATTGGTATGATCGATGGGGAGCTCATTGTCAATCCGTCTCAGGAGCAGTGGAAAGTTGGAGATCTTAACTTGACGGTAGCTTCCACAAGTGAAAAAGTAATTATGATAGAAGCCGGTGCAAATGAAATCCAGGAAGAAAAAATGATTGAAGCCATTTATATGGCTCATGAAGTGAATCAGACTTTAATCGCATTTATCAATCAGATGGTTGCAGAAGTAGGAAAAGCTAAACACGGATATACAAGTTGTGCGATCCCGGATGAAATGTTTGCAGCGATGAAGGAAATCGTGACACCGGAAGATATGGAAGCAGCAGTATTTACTGATGAGAAGCAGGTACGTGAAGAAAATATAAGAAATATCACAGCGAAATTGGAAGAAGCTTTTGCAGAGAAGGAAGAATGGCTTGCTATTCTCGGAGAAGCGATTTATCAATATGAGAAAAAGACTGTTCGTAAGATGATCTTAAAGGATCAGAAGCGTCCCGATGGCCGTGAAATCACACAGATACGTCATCTTGCAGCAGAAGTGGATTTAATTCCCAGAGTGCACGGATCTGCAATGTTCACACGTGGACAGACACAGATTTGTACGGTTACCACTTTAGCACCTTTATCCGATATGCAAAGAATCGATGGTTTGGATGAAAATGAAGTAAATAAGAGATATATGCATCACTATAATTTCCCTTCTTATTCCGTAGGTGAGACAAGACCTAGCAGAGGACCGGGACGTCGTGAAATTGGCCATGGTGCTTTGGCTGAGAAAGCATTAATTCCTGTACTTCCTTCCGAAGAGGAATTCCCGTATGCAATCCGTACCGTATCTGAGACTTTCGAATCTAACGGTTCTACCTCTCAGGCAGCAATCTGTGCTTCCACCATGTCCCTTATGGCGGCAGGTGTGCCGATTAAGAAGCCGGTAGCGGGTATTTCTTGTGGATTGGTAACAGGAGAAGGCGGTGACGAGGATTATATCGTTCTTACAGATATTCAAGGTCTGGAAGACTTTTTCGGAGATATGGACTTTAAAGTGGCAGGTACCCATGATGGTATTACTGCGATTCAGATGGATATTAAGATTCACGGTTTGACCAGACCTATCGTAGAGGAAGCAATTCGCAGAACGAAGGAAGCGAGAGAATATATCTTAAATGATGTTATGATTCCTGCAATTGCGGAACCTAGAAAAGAAGTAGGTCAATATGCACCGAAGATTATTTCCGTTCAAATCGACCCTGAAAAGATTGGTGATGTAGTAGGACAGCGTGGAAAGACCATCAATGAGATTATCGCTCGTACAGGTGTGAAAATAGATATTACAGATGACGGTAAAGTATCTGTATGCGGTACTGATGGAGAGATGATGGATAAAGCGGTAGAAATGATTAAAATTATTACTACCGATGTAGCAGAAGGACAGATTTTCAAAGGTACAGTTGTAAGCATCAAAGAATTTGGTGCCTTTGTAGAGTTCGCTCCCGGAAAAGAAGGAATGGTTCACATTTCTAAAATTTCTAAGGAAAGAGTGAATAGAGTGGAAGATGTGCTTACACTTGGCGATAAGGTGAATGTAGTATGCCTTGGAAAAGACAAGATGGGAAGAATGAGCTTCTCTATGAAAGATGTAGCACAGGATGTAGTTTAAAAAACAAAAGCAGTAGAAATAAAAAGCTTGTCGTACTTTCGTACGACAAGCTTTTTTGTGGTTCTACTTTATAAAAGAGTCTTTTAAACGGATTCGTGGAAGGTTCTGCTGATAACGTCATTTTGCTGCTCAGGTGTGAGTTTAATGAAGTTAACGGCATAACCGCTGACACGGATTGTGAGTTGGGGATATTTTTCAGGGTGTTTTTGTGCATCCAGAAGAGTATCTTTGTTCAATACATTTACATTCAGGTGATGGCCGCCTTTTTCTGCATATCCATCCAATAAGCTTACCAGGTTATCAATTTGAGCTGAGTTTGTCATAAAAATTCCTCCTTAAAATCATATATTATTCTATTAATAATAGTAATTGTTACTAATAATTATAGTATTATATTATCATCCATGAAGGATAATGTCCATGGTAATTATAAAAAGAAGTGTATTTTTTTTGATACAAAATAGGTAGCTATTTTGTAGGTCTGCGCATTTACTGCGCTGACCGCAAGAATAACGTGGAAAAGCAGGTGAAAATCCCATCACCGGAGGTGACTTTAATGGATTTTCGCATGTAACTGTGAGGGCACTGAACAGTTACCAAAATAGTTGGAATAACTTGGACAACAACTCATATATTGAGATAAGGGAATAATTAAAGAACAGAGAGGAGGAAATATGGCCGGAAGTGAAGAAATACTTCATATTTTTCCTGATTATATGAGGGAGAGATGGCGAAAGGTAGCCGCAGCGCCGGATAATTTGCAGGAGATTAGGCTGCGCATAGGCAAAGAAATTATAATTATATCGGATAATAAAGAATGGTATCTAGGCGATGATGGAGAACTGACTGAAGAACACGAGAAATCAGTCCTTATATCGGAGAGGGATATGGAAGCAATCTTAAATCATATATGTGAATACTCCCTCTATGCTTTTGCTGATGAGATCAGGCAGGGATTTCTTACTATTCCTGGCGGGCATCGTATTGGACTAGCCGGACAGGTTATCTTGCAAGAAGAAGGAAAGATACGTAATATGAAGCATATCGGCTATATGAATGTACGTATTTCTCATGAAATTAAAGGAGCTGCTGACGGGGTCCTCCCTTATATCTATGAGGATGGGAAATTATTGGATACCCTGTTGATTTCGCCTCCGGGCTGCGGTAAGACAACCTTACTTCGCGACATGATACGACAGGTTTCCGATGGCAATCGTTATGCAAAAGGGATGAATGTAGGGGTAGTGGATGAACGTTCGGAGCTTGCGGGAAGTTATTTGGGACGACCTCAGAATGATATAGGGATGCGGACAGATATTCTGGATGGCTGCCCGAAGGTACTCGGAATGATGATGATGATTCGTTCTATGGCTCCTAAGGCGGTAGCGGTAGACGAGCTTGGATGTGAAGAGGATATGAAAGCTGTTTATCAGGTAATGCGTTCAGGGAGTAGAATCATTGCAACGGTACACGGAGACTCCCTAGAGGATGCAATGCATAAGAATTTTTTGACAGATATCAGAGAACAGAAAGTATTTGGGCGTTATATTTTACTCGGTAAAGTAAAGGGGAAATGCATGGTAAAAGCAATTTATGATAGGAGTTTTGCGTTATGTTACGAATAATAGGAATCTTATGTCTGATGGGAGGAAGTATCGGCTTTGGTTGGACCTTAAGAGGCCGGATGAAAGAACGATTAAGTGCTCTTTATCAATGGGAACAGATTTTTAAAATGCTGCAAAATGAAATTACCTACAGCAAAGCATCTTTGCCGGAGGCATGCAGAAGAATTGCTGCAAGAAGTAAGGAACCATACCGGAAAGCACTTGAAGGGGTCTATGAAGAAATGGCAATGAATAATGGTTGTTCCTTTTCAGAAATATGGAAGAGGCATATGGAAGAATGTCTAAAGGAGACGGTTCTTTCTAAAGCGGATAAAAAGGTGTGTATGGATTTCGGCGATTGTGTGGGATATATGGATGGAGAAATGCAGTCAAAGGCGTTTGCGCAATATCTACACCGTCTGGGACTGGAAGTAAAGCGGCTGGAAGAAGAGATTGCAAATAAAAGTAAGGTGATTATGAGTCTAAGTATAATGGGCGGTCTGCTCGCCGTCATTATACTGCTCTGACCGATACATAAGGGGGAACTATGGGCGTTAGTCTAATGTTTAAAATTGCGGCAGTAGGAATTTTGATAACAATTTTGGGTCAGATATTAAAGCATAGTGGAAGAGAAGAGCATGCGTTTCTAATCAGTTTGGCAGGGCTAATACTTGTTTTGACATGGATCGTTCCATATATCTATGATTTATTTATGTTGATTCAGAATCTGTTCGAATTATAGAAAGGCATAATAAGATGGACGTATTTAAAATCAGTTTGTTGGGAATAACGGGTGTTATGATAGCCTTACAGTTTAAATCGGGCAAACAGGAATACGGATTGTATATCGGGTTTGCCGTATGCCTGATTATTTTTTCCTATGCAATATCGGGACTTGGCTCTTTTCTAAATGGTATGGGAGAGCTTAAACAGTATTTAAATTCGGACAACGCCTATTTTCGTATCTTATTAAAGGTAATAGGGATTACCTATATCTGTGAATTTTGTGCGGGAATCTGCAAAGATGCCGGCTATTCTTCAATAGCCGGACAAGTAGAAATCTTCGGGAAACTATCGGTATTAATTGCAGGAATGCCGGTATTGCTGGCAATTATTCAAAGTATTCAGGAAATATCAGGCTAGGGGAAAAGAGCAGGTGTGAAATGAAAAAGAAGAGAACAAGGGGAGCAAGGATGCGGAAACGCTTGGGCGTAAAGAAGATAGTAGCAGGGATGGTACTCGCACTTACCATTTTTTTCTTCTCGGGTCAGCAGGTACATGCTGCAGAGATTATAACAGACTTTAGTACTCTATGGGGGGATTATGGAATGGGGGAAATCTCTCAGCAATTAGGGCGTCTTTTGCCAGATTATGAATTCGATGTGAAGGAATTATTATCGAAGATTATACAAGGGAAGATCGGAGAGGCAATTAAGCTGCTCTGGGATGGAATCAAGGGAAAACTGGGAGCTGAGCTATCGGCAATGAGGCATATTTTTGTTTCTATTTTGGTGCTCGGTATTTTATCCGCATTATTCTCCAACTTCTCGGATATCTTTAAGAACCATCAAATTGCGGATATCGGTTTTTATTTTCTCTATCTTCTTTTGATGGCCGTATTGATGAGGTCCTTTCTGGCTGCGGCAGCAATTGCAGCGGATACGGTGGAGTCGATTGTATTATTTATTAAAATGTTCATTCCTACCTACTTTATGGCGGTAGGGGCTGCATCGGGAGTTATGACAGCTACTGCTTACTATCAATTCACGTTATTTTTAGTGTATGCAGTAGAAAAACTATTGTTATTTATTATGATACCTCTTATATACAGTTATGTGCTTATGGCATTGATGAATGGAATATGGGCAGAAGAACGGCTTACTCTCTTGCTTGAATTTCTGAAAAAGGGAATTATACTCGGGCTTAAAGTAGCGATGGGGGCGATTACGGGATTTGGCCTGTTCCAATCAATGATAACACCTGTTATAGATTCGCTGAAAGCTTCTTCGGTAAAGAAAGCGATTTCAGTTATTCCGGGAATCGGTAACCTTGCGGAAGGGATAACCGAAATGATGATAGGCTCTGCAGTTCTTATTAAAAATAGTATCGGAGTTCTCATGCTTTTGCTCTTGCTTGCCATCTGTCTGATACCTTTGGCGAAGCTTTTTGTAATCGCCTGTATGATAAAGGGAAGTGCAGCTCTTGCGGGAATTGTCAGCGACAAACGGATTACAGGATGCACGGATAGAGTAGGGGATGGAAGCTTGCTTTTATTCCGGACAACCTTCACTTCGGTGGCATTATTTATGATTACAATTGCTATTGCGGCATATACTACGGGCAAGGGGATGTGATTATGGGATATACCCTTTTGGAATTTATGAAAAGTATTGGAATTTTTATGATATGTGCACAGAGCCTTATATATTTTGCGGCGGAGAAATCTTATGAGAAATATATTAAAGTGTTAGTGGGGATTATGATACTGGCTCAGTTCATTGTTCCGATCAGATCCTTGCTTCTGGGAGCAGAAAGTGGAGAAATGGAAAGAAGTATTCTCGCATTCCAAGAAGATATGGAATCAGCCATAGAAAAAGGAATAGATGGTGCGGAAATATTTTATGAAAAAAATGGAACGGGCTCTGCTCTCGGCGGTGCAGAGGAAGAAGAGAAAGAAAAGATAAGAGGACTTTTACAGGAAGAAGTAAAACAAAAGCTGCAGGGTACGGCACAAGGATATGGATATGGTATTGATGAAGTATTATTCCGGGAGGAACCTCCGGGGTTTGTGCTCAAGGTTTCTTCAAGAGCTGAGACGGCGGAAGCGGCAGGAGAGGGAGATAGCGTATCGATAGATAAGAGTACGGCAGTGGAAGCAATTACAATAAGCGATGGAATAGGCATAAAGGTGGAAATAGGTGCGGATGAAGAGGCAGGAGATGGACAAGGGAGTAAAGATATGGAGAAATCCCCTGTGATAGGGGCGATGAAAAAGGAATTTTGTATTTTGTTAGGAGTGGATGAGGAATATTTGGAGGTGAGATAGATATGGGGGGAGAGAACAAAGATAGCTTACTTTTGCGACTTAAGGCAGGAAAGAGGCTGGGGAAGGAACAGTTTGTTATTTTCATTTTAGTAGGAATTCTTTTGATTATTATTGCTCTTCCCACAGAAACGTCGAAGAAAAGCGAGGGGGCAGCCGGACTATGGAATATGAGCGGTGCAAAATCCAATGCAGATAAGATAGAAGATACACAGATAACAAAGGAGAAGGCAGGGGAAATTCCGATGGAAGCAGGCGAATATGAGAATTGGGAGGCAGGAAATGAGGATGCGGAGTCATATGAGAAGTATCTTGAGAATAAATTAGAACAGATAATCTCTGTAATGGAGGGGGCCGGTAAGGCAAAGGTAATTGTAACAGTGAGCGCTTCTAAAGAAAAGGTGGTGGAAAAAGATATACCTGAGACAAGAAGCAGTACACAAGAGAAGGATGCTCAGGGGGGGAGCCGAATTATGCAAGAAGACTCTTTCCAGGAGGAAACGGTATATGTAGAGGAGAGTGGTGTAGGAAATGTTCCTTATGTAGTAAAAACACTGCAGCCTGTTATAGAAGGAGTGGTCGTAGTGGTACAGGGCGGAGACAAACTAGAAGTAAGGAAAAATATTAGTGAAGCAATTGTGGCATTATTTGGAATAGAGTCACATAAAATTAAAATAATTAAGATGCAATCCGAATAAGGAAACCTAATAAAGAAAAGGGGAGAATTGCGTGAAAAATATGCTGAAAAAGAACCAGATTATGATTACTGCACTTGCGATAATGATTGCTGTTGCGGGATACCTTAATTTCGCAGGTACAAAATTAACGGAAGATGAAATTATGACAGTAGAAAGCGATACTGTAGTGAGTGATGGCAATGATTTAATACTTGGAGGAACAGGTGTAGGTACTACCGATGAAGAAGTATCCGCAATGTTCGATATTTCTGATGAGGATATCCTTGCAGATTCTACTTATGGAGATATTAACAGCCTGGATTCCGATGATACTCTTGCGGCACAAGACTACCTGGATGAAGGAATGGCAGAAGGGATAGATGAGAGCACCACTACGGAAAGCGGTACTCCCGGTGAAGCGGTATTTACTTCCACTACAGGCATGAATTCTCTTTCAGGCGCGAAACTTTTGAAGGAACAGACAAGAGCGAAAAATAAAGAGACTTTGATGGAAATTATTAATAATGCCAACATAACAGAGACACAGAAGCAAGAAGCCGTTAATAACATGATCGCGATTACGGATATAGCAGAGAAAGAAACCGCATCTGAAATCTTATTAGAAGCCAAAGGATTCTCTGACGTTGTCGTAAGCATTAGCAGTACCGGAGTGGATGTTGTTGTGAATGCAACAGAGTTATCGGAAGCACAGCGTGCTCAGATAGAAGATATCATCATTCGTAAAACGGGAGTAGCTCCTGAGACCATTATTATCAGTACAATGGCTGCAGAATAGGGTAATAAACAGCTTCAAAATATAAAAGATAACAGTTTATTTGCGAAAAAAGATATGGTATAATCATAACGTTAGTCGTAACTATTCAGTAAGTCTGTGCATTTACTGCGCTTACTGTGAGAATACTGAACAGTTACCGTTAGTCGATAATTTCGATGTCGGAAGAAGTAGAGAGGTGTACTTATGAAACGTATATTTTTAATTGTACTTGATAGCGTGGGAATAGGAGCAATGGAGGATGCGAAAGAATATGGGGACGAAGGAACCAATACCCTGTCTTCTGCCGCATCCAGTCCTTATTTTTCTATGCCTAATATGAAGAAAATGGGCCTGTTTAACATAGAAGGTGTGACCTGTGGAGAGAAGGAATTATCTCCGCAAGCAAAGGTTGCACGCATGAAAGAGGCTTCCAAAGGAAAAGATACAACAATCGGACACTGGGAGATTGCCGGAATTATATCTAAGGAACCGTTGCCTACCTATCCGGATGGATTTCCCCAAGAGGTCCTTGATGAGTTTGAGGCTCTGACCGGAAGGCGAATTCTATGCAATAAGCCATATTCAGGTACAGAAGTCATAAAAGATTATGGTGATGAGCATGTGAAAACAGGGAAATTGATTGTATACACTTCAGCAGACAGTGTATTTCAGATTGCAGCCCATGAGGATGTAGTTCCGCTCGCTGATTTGTATGAATATTGTACCATGGCGAGGAAAATGCTCGTGGGAAAACACGGTGTGGGAAGAGTGATTGCCAGACCGTTTAACGGAACGAGCGGAAATTATGTACGCACATCGGGAAGACATGATTATTCTCTGGAGCCGCCGGCAGTTACCATGTTGGACCAGTTGAAGGCAGAGGGGAAAGCCGTGATCGCAGTTGGAAAGATTAACGATATTTTCGCCGGTAAAGGTATTACTGAATATACCTATACAACGAGCAATGAAGACGGAATTAACAAGACACTGACGATGATGGACAAAGAATTCGAAGGATTGTGCTTTATTAATTTGGTGGATTATGATATGCTTTACGGTCACCGCAATGATATTGATGGCTATGCGAAAGCACTGACTTATTTCGATGAGAGGCTGCCGGAGATTCTTTCTAAGCTTCAGGAAGAGGATGTTCTTATGATTACTGCGGATCATGGCTGTGACCCCGGTTATACGGTGTCTACAGATCACTCCAGAGAGCATACGCCGTTTCTTATGTACGGTCAAGCGATTACCCCGGAAAATCTGGGTACGAGAGATGCCTTTGCGGATATTGGAGCAACGGTACTCGATTATTTTAATATTAAGCCCCAGTTTGACGGCAGATCAATGCTGTAAAAGGGCGACAGGAGGATAAAAGTGTGAGCAACTATGCAGAGGAGATAAATAAACGGAGGACTTTTGCGATTATTTCGCACCCCGATGCGGGAAAGACGACTTTGACGGAAAAGTTTCTGCTCTATGGAGGTGCCATTAATATGGCAGGGAGTGTCAAAGGAAAAGCTACCGCAAAGCATGCCGTTTCCGATTGGATGGAAATAGAAAAAGAGAGGGGTATTTCCGTTACTTCCAGTGTTCTGCAGTTTGAATATGGTGGATTTTGTATTAATATTTTGGACACCCCGGGACATCAGGACTTTTCCGAGGATACGTATAGAACCTTAATGGCGGCCGATTCTGCGGTAATGGTTATCGATGCTTCCAAAGGTGTAGAGGCACAGACAAGGAAGCTTTTCAAAGTATGTGTTATGCGTAAGATTCCCATTTTTACCTTTATCAATAAGATGGATAGGGATGCCGGGGATATGTTTGAGCTTTTGGATGAAATAGAAAGAGAACTAGGTATTGCCACATGCCCTATGAATTGGCCCATAGGTTCAGGCAAGGAATTCAAAGGGGTATATGATAGGGAAGAACAATGCGTAGTTACCTATTCCGATACACATAAAGGAACACAGGGAGGGGCTACGACGATAATTCCCATTTCGGATAAGGACAAGCTGAACGAATATATCGGTCAGAGATTGGAAGAACAGCTTTTTGAGGAAATTGAGCTTTTGGATGGCGCCAGCGCAGAATTCGACTTAGAGGTGGTAAGATCGGGAGATTTGACCCCTGTTTTCTTTGGATCTGCTCTGACGAACTTTGGTGTGGAGATTTTTCTACAGCATTTCCTTAAGATGACGACAACACCGCTTCCCCGAAAAGCGGATATCGGTTTGATCGATCCGGTGGAAAATAATTTCTCTGCGTTTGTATTCAAGATACAGGCTAATATGAATAAAGCTCATAGAGACAGAATCGCCTTTATGAGAATTTGCTCCGGAAAATATGAAGCGAGTATGGAAGTGAAGCACATACAAGGTGGGAAGACCATGCGTTTATCCCAGCCTCAGCAGATTATGGCGAGCGAAAGAAAGATGCTGGAGGAAGCATATGCGGGAGATATTATCGGAGTCTTTGATCCGGGGATTTTCTCTATCGGCGATACGCTTTGTATGCCTAAGGAGCAGATAGAATATGAAGGTATTCCTACCTTTGCTCCGGAACATTTTGCAAGGGTGCGTCAGATGGATACGATGAAACGTAAGCAATTTGTGAAAGGGATTACCCAGATAGCGCAGGAGGGTGCCATTCAGATATTCCAGGAATTTAATACAGGTATGGAGGAAATCATAGTAGGCGTGGTAGGTGTCCTTCAATTCGAAGTTTTGAAATATCGCCTTGAAAATGAGTATAATGTTGAGATTCGCTTGGAAAACTTACCTTATGAGCATATTAGGTGGGTGGAAAATAAAGATATCGATATGGTGAAATTAACAGGGACCTCCGATATGAAAAAAGTGAAAGATATGAAAGGACATCCTCTGCTTCTGTTTATCAATCAGTGGAGCATTGGAATGACACTGGAAAGGAATGAAGGATTGATATTATCTGAATTTGGACGTGATTAAATGAGAAAAAAGAATCGGATTGCCTTTTTACTCCTGCTGCTTCTTTTCCTTGCAGGATGCTCCTTAGATTTACAGGAGCCCGGAAGAACTCCGGTAACAGTTACGCAGGATGACGATGCAGTGCCTGAAGAATGGCCGCAAAGTACAAAGGGACAAAATGATGATGAAAAACAAGAGGAATTAGACGACGATTCAATACGTGCCTCTATCGGACTTACGGAAGAAGAAATGCCGAAGATCCTCGCCGGACAAAAGGGGAAATACAACTTTGAAAGGCTTACCGGAGAGGAACAGATTATTTATGCGGAAATTACTCAGATATTGAAAAGATGGGGAGAAAACGTACTTATTTCTTCCATGGATACTAATCAGATAGAAAAGGTTTTTCAGTGCGTGTTAAACGATCATCCCGAGATTTTCTATGTGGATGGCTATACTTTTACGAAATATACGCTGGGAGAGGAATTAAAAAAGATCACTTTTACCGGGACGTATCATATTGACGCTGAGGAGGTGGGAAGAAGACAGCTTCTTATCGATGCTTATGTGAAAGAATTTCTCGCACATCTTCCTGCGGATGCGGATGAATATGAAAAAGTAAAATTTGTTTATGAATATATTATCAATAGTACGGAATACAATTTGGAAGCGGAGGACAATCAGAATATATGCTCCGTCTTTTTATATGGTGAGTCAGTTTGTCAAGGTTATGCCAAGGCGATGCAATATTTGCTGGAACGGGTGGGTGTCTTTTCCACACTCGTAATAGGAAGAGTATCGGGAGGAGAAGGACATGCCTGGAATCTGGTAAGAATAGATGGGATTTATTATCACGTGGATCCCACATGGGGAGATGCATCTTATCAGATGGAGGAGAATGAGGGAGAGACGGGCTATGAACAGAATCACTTGCCGACGATTAATTATGATTATTTATGTGTAACGACGAAACAGCTTGAGAAAACCCATACGATAGAAAACGTAGTGAAGCTACCGGACTGTATCTCTATGACAGCGAACTACTATGTGAGGGAGGGAGCTTATTTCACTTCGGTGGATAAGGAGAAGCTGAAAGCTTTGTTTGAAAAAGAGTATGAAAGGGAAAGTACCTATATCACCTTAAAATGCAGCGATAGAGCAGTGTATGAAGAAATGGGACGGGTACTTATCGATGAACAGGAGATTTTTGAATATTTGGATAGTCCTGACGGGGTGGTCGCTTATGCGGACAATAAGGAACAGCTTAGTTTGAGTTTTTGGCTTTAGAACAGGCCGCCATCGTTTTCTAATGGAAAGAAAGGTCTATGCAAAGGCTGTAGTTTTTGGTATATTATACAAATAGGAAGAATTGAATTTCGTATGAAATGGAGGTCACTTGATATGGAAAAGGAATTAGATAGAAGCACTTATGTATTGCAAGAAGATGAGAGCGCCGGAGCGGTGAAGATTGCGGATGATGTAGTTGCGATGATTGCCGGGATTGCAGCAGCAGAGGTGGAAGGAGTCGCAACAATGGCGGGCAATGCGACCAATGAGCTGATGAGCATGGTAGGCGTAAAGAGCCTAAAAAAGGGTGTAAAAGTAGAAGTAATAAATAAAGAGGTATCTGTGGACCTTGGACTTATTATGGAATATGGATATAACATTCCGGCGACCAGCAGACAGGTGCAGGAAAAGGTTAAAAATGCCATCGAGAACATGACTGGGCTTACGGTGTCGAATGTGAATATTAAAATTGCCGGCGTGAATATGCAGAAAGACAGATAGGAAGAATATACTAATGGGAAGAAGAGAACTGCGGGAACAGATTTTTAAATTGCTCTTTCGCATAGAATTCAATGAAAAAGAAGATATGCCGGAACAAGAAAAGCTTTTTTTTGACGATGAAAATACAGCCAGTGAAAATGAGGAAGGCTATATCTTAAAGAAGTATGAGGACATCGTTTCGAAATTGGATGTCATCGATGAGTTGATTAATCAAGAAACAAAAGGGTGGGTCACCTCTCGTATGGGGAAGGTGGACTTGACCCTTATTCGTCTTGCAGTTTATGAAATAAAATATGATAATGAAATTCCTACGGGAGTGGCTATCAATGAAGCAGTGGAATTAGCAAAAAAGTTTGGGCAGGATAATTCCCCCGGGTTTATCAATGGGGTTCTTGCTAAATTCGCTTAGGTAGGATAAGAATGCAGAATGTATATACCGTAGCACAAATAAATTCATATATAAAAAATATGTTTTTGCAAGATTTTATGTTGCAGTCGGTACTCATAAAGGGTGAAGTAAGCAACTGCAAATATCATTCTTCCGGACATATTTATTTTACGTTAAAGGATGAGAAAGGAACGATCTCCTGTGTGATGTTTGCAGGGAATCGTTCCGGTCTTGCTTTTCGGATGCAGGAAGGTCAGTCTGTAATTGTAGGCGGTGCCGTGGATATTTATGAAAGAGACGGAAAGTACCAGCTTTATGCCAGACAGATTATGTTGGATGGCTCCGGACTTTTGCATGAGAAGTTCGAACGTCTGAAACGAGAACTGGAAGAGCGTGGGATGTTCGATCATTCTTATAAGCAGACGATTCCTCGATATATAAGGACGCTCGGCGTTGTTACGGCTGCTACAGGGGCAGCAGTCAGGGATATTATCAATATTGCATCCAGGCGTAATCCTTACGTGCAGATCATTTTATATCCGGCAATCGTACAGGGAGAACAGGCGCCGGCTTCAATTATTAAGGGAATTCGTACTTTAGAGCGTTATGGAGCGGATGTAATTATTGTCGGCAGAGGCGGTGGGTCTATCGAGGATTTGTGGGCGTTCAATGAAGAAGCGGTGGCACAGGCAATCTTTGATTGCAGTGTTCCCATTATTTCCGCGATAGGACATGAGACGGATACGACGATTGCCGATTATGTGTCGGATCTGCGCGCACCTACTCCCTCAGCAGCGGCTGAATTAGCCGTATATGAATATCGGAAGTATGAAGAGAATTTGAGGGATTATGATTATACGTTGAAGCGTCTGTTTCGAAACAGAATAAATATATATAGAGGCAGGTTGGACAACTTAACGATAAAATTGAAATATTTAAGCCCGGCGGGGCAGATTCGGGAAAAACGTACGCTGGCGCTCAGATTGGAAGGACGTTTGGAAGACGCGATTAAGGCTAAAGTGTCGAAGAAAAGACATCGGCTCGATGTTTATATCGAACGCCTGAAAGGGCTGTCCCCATTAGATAAACTTAACCAAGGATTTTCTTATGTATCGGATGAAAAGGGGAGGACAGTAACGGATGTTAACAAGGTGGACATTGGAGATACCTTACAAATTCATATGAAAAATGGATTGGTAAAAGCGACAACGACGGAAAAGGAGATGGTGGTATGGGAGAAGCAAAGCAGGAATTGACGTTAGAAGAAGCGTTTTCAGCATTGGAAGAAGCCGTTTCGAAGTTGGAGGCGGAAGATATTTCCTTGGAGGAATCCTTTCAAGTATATAAAGAGGGAATGAATATGTTGAAGTATTGCAACGATAAAATAGATAAGGTGGAAAAAAAGGTACTTCAAATTAACGAAGATGGAGAAATCAATGAATTTTAATGATATAGATTTTAAAAATGGAATGGCGGCAAGAATAGAAGAAATAGAGTCCGTAATCAAAAGTTTTCTTCCGAAGGAAAAAGGATATCAAAAGACGGTAATTGAAGCGATGAATTATAGCGTTCTCGCCGGAGGAAAAAGGCTGCGCCCTATGCTTTTGTGGGAGACCTATCGTATGTTCGGAGGAGACGGAGAAGAGGTGAATCCATTTCTGGCAGCGCTTGAAATGATACATACTTATTCCCTCGTACATGATGACTTGCCATGTATGGACGATGACGAATATCGGAGAGGAAGAAAGACGACCCACGCGGTGTATGGAGAGGGCATGGCGGTCCTTGCAGGTGATGCTTTGTTAAACTACGCTTTTGAAACAGCGATTTCAGCCCTTTCTAAGGCAAAAGATGCAGGAGAAATGGAGAAAGTATCGAAGGCTCTCGCTATCCTGTCGGGAAAAGCAGGTATCTATGGTATGATAGGCGGACAAAATGCGGACATTGAAGCAGAGGATAAAGGGGCAGTGGTATCGGAAGAACAGCTCTTGTTTATCTACGGATATAAAACGGCAGCTCTTATCCAATGCGCTATGATGATTGGTGCTGTACTCGCAGATGCTGGCGAAGAACAGATTAAGAAAATAGAAAATTGTGCTTATAACATAGGCGTGGCCTTTCAGATTCAGGATGATATCCTGGATATTACGGGAAGTCTGGAAGCCTTGGGCAAGCAGACGGGAAGCGATGAGAAGAATCATAAAGCAACTTATGTGAGCTTAAAAGGAATGGAAGAAGCGAAGAAAGAGGTGGAACGGCTATCTAAGGAAGCGATGGATATTTTAGGCTCCTTTGCAGAGCGTAATGAATTTCTGGAGGCCTTGGTAGAACAGTTAATTACCAGAGAAAGATAGATAAATGAGGTGCATATATGCTGTTGGACGATATTCGTAAGGTGAATGATATTAAAGAGGTGGAGGAGAAGGATTATCCGGCTCTGGCACAGGAAATCAGAGAATTTCTTATAGAAAAGATAAGTGTGACGGGGGGGCATCTAGGCTCCAATTTAGGAGCTGTGGAACTCACCATGGCACTTCATTTGGCACTTCATCTTCCGGAGGATAAAATCGTATGGGATGTGGGACATCAGTCCTATACCCACAAGTTATTGACAGGAAGAAGAGAAGGATTTGAGACTCTGCGCAAGTACGGAGGGATGAGTGGATTCCCTAAGAGGAAGGAAAGCGATTGCGACTGTTTCGATACGGGACATAGTTCCACTTCCATATCAGCAGGATTAGGTCTTGTAAAGGCAAGGGATATCAAAGGAGAAAAGCACACGGTCGTTTCTGTTCTCGGCGATGGCTCCTTAACGGGAGGTATGGCATATGAAGCGCTCAATAATGCTGCGAGGCAGGAAACTAACTTCATGATTATCCTAAATGATAATAATATGTCTATTTCAGAAAATGTAGGCGGTGTATCCAGATATTTGAATAACGTGCGTATGGCAGATAGTTATTTAGACCTTCGCGACGGCGTATATAATACCTTAAAAGATATGCCGAAATATGGCGATCAAATGGTACGTTTTATTCGTCGTGCGAAGAATAGCTTTAAACAGCTTATGATTCCCGGTATGTTTTTCGAAGATATGGGTATTACCTATCTGGGACCGGTAGACGGACATAATATCGGACAGATGGTGCGAGTATTCCAAGAGGCGAAGAAGATTAAGAAGTCCGTATTGATTCATGTAATTACCGAAAAGGGTAAAGGCTATGAGCCGGCAAGAAGGCATCCTGCAAGATTCCATGGGGCGGAACCCTTTGATGTGGAGACCGGAGTGCCGCTGCGTTCCCGCACTAAGGCGAATTACTCGGATATTTTCTCCACAGTTATGACAAAGCTGGGTAAAAGAGATGAGCGGGTCGTTGCGATTACTGCGGCTATGCCCGATGGAACAGGGCTGAAACGATTTAAGAATATGTATCCCGATCGCTTTTTCGATGTGGGGATTGCGGAGGAACATGCAGTGACCTTTGCGGCAGGACTGGCAGCAGGAGGGCTGAAGCCTGTAGTGGCTATTTATTCCTCATTTTTACAGCGTGCCTATGATCAGATACTACATGATGTTTGTATCCAGAATCTTCCTGTTATCTTTGCGATTGATCGGGCAGGACTTGTAGGAAGCGATGGGGAAACACATCAGGGGCTTTTTGATTTATCCTTCTTATCTTCGATACCGAATATGCATATTATGGCACCTAAGAATAAGTGGGAATTATCGGATATGATGAAGTTCGCTGTGAATTTTGACGGCCCAATTGCACTGCGTTATCCGAGAGGAGAGGCTTATGATGGTCTGAAAGAATACCGGGCTCCTATTGTATATGGAAAAGGCGAATATATCTACGAAGAAGAGGATATCTGTCTGCTGGCAGTAGGAAGCATGGTAAGCGTGGCTGAAAAAGTAAGGGAGCAGTTAAAGGAAAAGGGATACTCCTGTTCCTTAATCAATGCGAGATTCGTTAAGCCTATCGATGAGGTGCTCATAGAAGAAGCCTGGGATGAACATCGAATGTTCGTTACTTTAGAGGAAAATGTGGCGAGTGGTGGTTTTGGTGAAAAGGTTAGAGAACTGCTGGACCGAAAGGAAGAGAAAAAGACGGTGCTTACCGTAGCAATACCGGATGAGTATGTGGAGCATGGAAACGTGGACTTGCTCAAGCAGGAAATCGGTATCGATGCGGACTCCATCGTGAAACGCATCGTTACTGCATATGTGGCATTAGCAACTATTCAGTAGGTCTGCGCATTTGCTGCGTTGACCGTAAGAATACGCAGGACAAATAACAGGTAAGGAAGATAAGCAATGAAAGAACGTTTGGATGTTCTTCTCGTGAAGCAGGGACACGCTCAGTCGAGGGAAAAGGCAAAAGCGATTATCATGTCGGGAAATGTCTTTGTGAACGGGCAAAGAGAGGATAAAGCAGGGACTGTTTTCGAAGAAGAAAAAGTCCATATAGAGGTAAGGGGTAACACTCTGAAATATGTGAGCAGAGGCGGTTTGAAGCTGGAAAAGGCGATGGAAGTATTTGATATTTCCTTAGATGGCATGGTTTGTATGGATATCGGAGCCTCTACCGGCGGTTTTACCGATTGTATGTTGCAAAACGGTGCGATAAAGGTTTATTCTGTCGACGTAGGACATGGGCAGCTAGATTGGAAGCTTAGAAATGATGAACGTGTCGTATGTATGGAAAAGACTAATTTCCGTTATGTGAAGCCGGAAGATATTGCGGATATTCTCGATTTTGCTTCTGTAGATGTATCATTTATTTCCCTGACGAAGATTCTTATGCCTGCAAGAAACTTGTTGCGGGACAAAGGGAAGATGGTATGTCTGATTAAGCCTCAATTTGAAGCTGGTAAGGACAAGGTGGGGAAAAAGGGTGTTGTAAGAGAAGCGGGGATTCATGAAGAAGTAATAGAAAAGGTTACAAGTTATGCGGTATCGATAGGTTTCTCTTTGCTCGGCCTGGACTATTCCCCGATTAAAGGACCTGAAGGGAATATTGAATACCTGCTCTATTTGGAAAAAAAGGATGAAGATACCGTTTACTTATCCGAAGAAAACGAAAGTATAGATTCTATGGGTGACAGCATAGAAATGATGAAAGCTATTGTAAAAAAGGCACATCAGGAGTTATAAAAAAATTGAAAGAAAAGCACTTTCAACTTATTGGTCTTAAGTCCGCTGAGGCGGATATGGGGTATAAATATGAAACATTTTTATATTATTGCCAACCAGCATAAGGACGGCAAATTGGAAAAATCCAATTATATAAAAGAATATCTGGAATCTCATAATCGGACATGTAGCATAAATGCGGATGCAAACAAGATTACTGAGGATGTGGACTGTGTACTTGTACTCGGTGGCGATGGTACACTTTTACAGGCTGCCAGGGACATTATCGATAAGGATATGCCGTTACTTGGCATTAATTTGGGTACTCTTGGTTATCTGGCAGAAATTGAAGAGTCCGGGTTGGAGTCAGCACTGGATCAACTGTTGGAAGGTCAATATGACATTGAACAGCGGATGATGCTTAGCGGTAAAGTGATACGAAACGAATATCATGAGAAGCTTCATCAAGAAAATGGAATTGTAGATTATGACAAGAAAGAGTCATATGCTTTAAACGATATTGTGATTACGAGAAGCGGGACGCTGCAGATCATTAAGTTCAATCTCTATGTAAATGGGCAGTTCTTAAATAGATATAATGCGGATGGTGTTATTGTTGCCACACCGACAGGTTCTACCGGCTATAATATGTCTGCAGGAGGTCCGATTGTGGAACCGAAGGCGGAACTTATTGTGGTGACACCTATTTGTCCGCATACATTGAATACAAGGAGTATTGTTTTAGCTCCTGCGGATAAAATAGAGATAGAAATTGTTTCGGGAAGAGAAGACTCTGTCCAACAAGTGGAAGTGAATTTCGACGGAAGCCATAAGCTTATTTTATATACCGGCGACCGGGTGGAAATCAGACGTGCGATGAAAACGACAGGAATTGTTAAACTTAACCGAGTTAGCTTCCTGGAGGTATTACATAAGAAAATGAGTGATTGATGAAAGACTAAGATATGAAGTTCCGAACCGGAAAGGAGCAGTTATGAAAAAGAGCAGACATGGGAAAATCGTCGAACTAATTGAAAATTATAATATCGAGACACAGGATGAATTGGCAGACCGGCTGAAAGAGGCAGGTTTCCAGGTGACGCAGGCTACTGTGTCGAGAGATATAAGAGAACTGAAGCTATCGAAGATTCCTACAGGGGATGGAAAACAGAAGTATGTTGTACTTAAACAAGATGACAGCCATCTCGGTGAGAAATATATTCGTGTACTGAGAGACGGGTTTGCTTCTATGGATATGGCACAGAATATCCTCGTAATTAAGACCGTTTCCGGTATGGCAATGGCCGTTGCGGCAGCTATCGATGCCATGAAGATGAAAGAAATCGTAGGTTCCATCGCAGGGGATGATACGATTATGATTGCGATAAGAACGGTGGAAGACACTATTATTGTAATGGATAAGATTCAAAAGACAATAGAAGGCTAGCCGGAAAAAGATTTTGTGTGTTATGATTTTTGTCCTGAGCACATAAGGAGTAGAAGGATGTTAGTAAGTTTACATGTGAAAAATCTGGCGTTGATCGATGAAGAAGAAGTTTGCTTCGAGAAAGGCTTAAATATTCTGACAGGTGAGACTGGAGCTGGTAAATCAATTATTATCGGCTCTGTGAATTTGGCGCTCGGAGCCAAGGCGGATAAGGATTTGATTCGTACAGGGGCTGAATATGCGCTAATTGAGCTGATGTTCCAGCTAGACGCGGTGCAGGAAGAGGAACTGAGAAAGATGGATATTTTTCCGGAAGAGGATGGAATGCTTCTTATCCAGAGGAAAATTATGTCCGGCAGAAGTGTATGTAAGGTATGCGGTGAGACGGTGAGTGCGAAGCAGCTTCAGGAAATATCGGGTGTTCTTATGGATATTCATGGTCAGCATGAACATCAGTCTCTTTTGCAGAGGAAAAGGCATAAGGAGATTCTCGATAGCTATGCGAAGGATGCGCTTGCGCAGATAAAAGCTGATATGAAGGAGAAATATCATAACTATCAGAAAATAGGAAGAGAATTAAAGGAATTAAATTCGGATGAGAGTGCCAGAGAAAAGGAGGTCTCTCTTCTTTCATTTGAAGTAAAGGAAATAGAGGATGCATCACTTTTACCCGATGAGGATATTACGCTTGAGAAGCGATACCGCAGGATGGTAAACGGTCGTAAGATAAAAGAGACGGTTTCTATCGTGTATCGTTTGACCGGCTATGAAGAGGAAGAAAGTGCAGGAGAGGGTATAGGAAGAGCTCTGCGGGAGCTAAGAAGTGTATCCAAATATGATGAAACGCTTCCTGATATGGAACAACAACTTCAGGATATCGATGGTCTTTTAAATGATTTTAACAGGTCGCTTATGGACTATATGGAGGAATTGGATTTCGATGAGGAGGATTTTATTCATACAGAAAACCGTTTGAACCTTATCAACCATTTAAAGTCAAAGTATGGAAAAGATATAAAAGAAATTCTTCTGTATAAAGAAGAAGTGGAAGAGAAACTTAATTTATTGGAAAATTATGAAGCACATCTGAACCAGATGCTGGCATCTTATGAGACGGTAACAAAGGAACTGGCCGCTCTTTGTCAAAAAGCTTCCTCTGTCCGCAGTAAATATGCGAAAGTTCTGACGAAGGATTTAAAAGAAGCTCTGATTGATTTGAACTTTGAAAATGTGGAGTTCGAGATACAGGTGAGGCCTCAGGAAGGAGCATTCTCCGCCGAAGGCTATGATGATGTGGAATTTATGATATCCACCAATAAGGGAGAAGTATTAAAGCCTTTGAGTCAAGTGGCAAGCGGGGGAGAACTGTCAAGAATTATGCTCGCCTTAAAGACAGTGTTGGCGGATAAAGATGATATTCAGACGCTGATTTTTGATGAAATCGATACCGGTATCAGTGGAAAAACGGCGTGGAAGGTCTCAGGGAAACTGGGACTTCTCGGTATGTCTCATCAGGTAATCTGCATCACCCATCTTCCACAGATAGCGGCTAGGGCGGATACCCATTTTCTGATTGAAAAAAGTACAAAAAAGGGTCGTACAGTCACAAATATCAGGAAAATAGTGGAAGATGGCAGCTTGAATGAACTTGCCAGAATGCTCGGAGGTGCGGAAATTACAGAAGCGGCACTTGAAAATGCAAAAGAAATGAAAGAATTGGCAAGAAATACAAAACAATAATAAAGTAAAATGAGCAAGTTTTTCACATACTAAGATATCGCTTATCGTTTGCGATAAACGGTGAAAGGATGTGATAGCTTGGAAAATGTAAAAAAATATAAAATATTCCTCTATATTATACTGTGCTGTGGTGTAACTGCGCTTGTCAGTACTTGCTATTTTGCTCTATGGAAGATGGTGCCTTCCAATATCAAAATAAAGGCAGGCGTGGATCAGACTTTGAATCTGCAGCTTCCGGCTTCAGGAGACTTGTATCGGGAGGCTATACAAGTAAGCGGGCTTGCTGCATCTAATATTCCCAAAGACAGTATCCATATCGATCTGGCCAGGCCGGTAACGATTAAAGCCAATGAAATCAATGAGTATGTATTAGATTTGAAATTGTTTGGCTTTATTCCGTTAAAAACGGTAGGTGTTCAGGTGATACAGAATAAGACGCTGACGCCGGCGGGAATCCCCATTGGAATCTATGTAAAGACGCAAGGCGTCCTTGTTATAGGGGTGGGAGAATTTACCGGGGAGGACGGACAGCGTTGTTCTCCGTCCGAATATATTTTGCAGTCGGGCGATTACATTACCCATGTCAACGATGAGAAAATTGTGGGCAAAGCAGCCTTCGTGGAAACGGTGAAGCATTGTGAAGGACAAGAACTGGTGCTTACGGTGAGAAGGGGAGAAGAACAACTGACATGTAAGGTGAAGCCCGAAGTAAATCAGGCCGGAGATTATAAGATTGGCATATGGATTCGGGATAACGCGCAGGGAGTAGGAACGATGACCTACATCAATGGAAGCTCAGGCTTTGGTGCTTTGGGACACGGAATTAACGATGTGGATACGAGTACATTGATGGCGTTGGAAAAGGGGACTCTTTATCAGACTGAAATTGTTGGTATTACCAGGGGGAGTAATGGTTCACCCGGAGAGCTTACGGGCTATATCGAATATGATGATGCGAATATTATCGGTGAGATCAATGAAAATACATCGGAGGGTATTTTTGGCTACTGTGGGGAACAAGTAAGGGCAAAAATTCCTTTTGAAGAATTACCCATAGGGCTGAAGCAGGAAATTGAAAAGGGGCCGGCCCAAATTATTTGCAGTATAGAGGGAAGTCCGAAGTATTATGATGTCGAAATTTTAGAGGTGCATTTAAATAACGATAATATTAATAGAGGGATATTGCTCCGTATTACGGATAAGAATCTTTTAGCCCTGACAGGAGGGATTATACAGGGAATGAGCGGATCTCCGATTGTACAAAATGGTAAAATAATCGGGGCCGTTACCCATGTTTTGGTACAGGATGCGACGAGTGGATACGGCATATTTATAGAGAGTATGTTGCTTCATTGAAAATAATGGAAACTTTTGCCTTTTTCATGCGATGCTTTACGGTTGAATCATCAAATAGTGTTCCTTTATAATAGACACTAGCAATATTTGGAAATAATTAGCATTTGTTTTGGATTTTCAGATATCAGCAAAGAAAAAAGTCGGAGGTTTGATATGGAGCAACTGAATCTAACAGCTACAAAGGATAACGAAAGGGTATATAAAATACTTGGCGATCTGATGAACATGGATAAAGAATTTCAAATTATGATAACGGTGCCATCCAGTCATAAGAATTCATCAGAAACTGGGCAGGATGCAGTTGTGAAGAGGATAACGATGGAAAGAGACCTTGAGAAGGATGTGACGGATATGATACATGAGATAGGTGTTCCCGCTCATATTAAAGGGTATCAGTATCTTCGGGAAGCTATTATGATGTCGGTAGAGGATACGGAAATGTTAAACTCCATTACCAAGGTACTCTATCCTTCCATCGCAAAAAAATATCAGACGACTTCAAGCCGTGTGGAACGTGCTATTCGGCATGCGATCGAAGTAGCTTGGAGCAGAGGGAGGATGGAAACACTGGATGCTTTGTTCGGATATACGATTAATACAGGAAAAGGGAAACCGACCAATTCCGAATTTATAGCATTAATTGCAGATAAAATCCGCCTGCAATACAGAAAACAATAAAAGTTACTGTTCACAGTAACCGATAAAAACCGTAATTTCGTGTTTTACCACTTTCAAAGCGCTTCAATATGATGTATAATATTTCTAACTATATTGGAGGTAAAGCTATGAAAAAAATCTTATTTGTAGCATCGGAAGGTGTGCCGTTTATTAAAACGGGTGGGTTGGCGGATGTTGTTGGTTCTTTACCCAAATGTATCGATAAAGAGTATTTTGACGTTAGAGTCATGATTCCTAAATATAGTTGTATGTCTGAGGAAATCAAAGAAAGAATGACTCTTAAGACTTATTTTTATATGGATTTTAATTGGAAGAATGAATATGTCGGAATTCTGGAAACTATGCAAGATGGTATTACCTATTATTTCATCGATAATGAGTCTATGTTTACAGGATTTAAACCATATGGAGA
Source organism: Kineothrix sp. MB12-C1 (assembly GCF_030863805.1). Lineage (NCBI taxonomy): Bacteria > Bacillati > Bacillota > Clostridia > Lachnospirales > Lachnospiraceae > Kineothrix > Kineothrix sp. MB12-C1. The sequence continues at coordinate 231,282 of NZ_CP132957.1, read as the reverse complement.
CAATGTATTAGATGAGATTACGAAGTTTGCGTACTTTTCCAAGGCGGCTTTGTCTGCTCTACCCCTCATTGATTTCAGGCCGGATGTTATTCATTGCCACGACTGGCAGACCGGGCTGGTTCCGGTATATTTAAAAGAACGTTTTCAGGGAAATGACTTTTTCCGGGGAATGAAGTCTGTCATGACGATTCATAATTTGAAGTTCCAGGGAAAATGGGATGTAAAGGCGGTAAAATCTATTACCGGACTGCCGGACTATTTCTTTACGCCCGATAAGATAGAAGCTTATAAAGATGCGAATCTTCTAAAAGGCGGAATGGTATATGCGGATGTTATTACGACGGTAAGCGATACCTATGCGGAGGAAATTAAGACAGCTTTCTACGGAGAAGGCTTAGATGGACTTTTACGTGCGAGAGAACAGGATCTAAGAGGAATAGTTAATGGAATTGATTATGAAGAATTCAATCCGGATACAGATAAATATATTGAACATAACTATAATGCAGTAAATTTCCGTAAGGAAAAGATTAAAAATAAGCGCGCATTACAGGCAGAACTCGGTCTGGAGCAAGATGACAAGAAGATGATGATAGGTATTGTCTCGAGACTGACGGACCAAAAGGGCTTTGATTTAATTCATTACATGATGGAAGAGATTTGTCAGGATGCAGTTCAGCTCGTTATACTAGGAACAGGAGAGGAACAATATGAGAATATGTTCCGCCACTACGACTGGAAGTATAACAATAAGGTTTCTGCCAATATCTATTATTCGGAGGCTATGTCTCATAAGGTATATGCAGCATGTGATGCTTTTCTTATGCCGTCTTTATTCGAGCCTTGCGGATTGAGTCAGCTTATGTCACTTCGTTATGGCACGGTGCCGATCGTAAGGGAAACAGGAGGGCTGAAAGATACGGTAGAGCCCTATAATGAGTACGAGAATACGGGAACAGGCTTTTCATTTGCTAATTATAATGCACATGAGATGCTCACAACAATTCGCTATGCAGAACATATTTATTATAACAGAAAGCGTGAATGGAATAAGATTGTTGACAGAGGAATGGCTACAGATTTTTCCTGGCATGTATCTGCGAAGAAATATCAGGAGATGTATGATTGGCTGATAGGATAGAAGGACGGATGATGTAATGTCTGACAATAAGAAAAAAGACGGATATATTATGCAAGCGGGAATACTTGCTGCCGCATCCATTATATGCAGAATCATTGGATTGCTGTATAAAAGTCCGCTGACAGCCATTATTGGAGACGAAGGAAACGGTTATTACGCGACAGCATATACATTTTATACGATTATTTTACTCGTATCATCCTATAGCATTCCATCGGCAATTGCAAAAGTGCTGGCACAGAGACTTGCGCTGAAAGAGTATCGTAACGCACAGAGAATTTTTAAATGTGCAATTATTTATGTTATGGTAGTCGGAGGATTAGCAAGTCTCGTGCTGTTTGTTTGCGCTCCTTATCTCGTAATGGGGTATTCAGTTACGGTGCTTCGCTTTTTTGCTCCTACCATTTTCTTCTATGGTCTGCTCGGCGTTTTACGAGGGTATTTTCAGGCACATAGAACAATGATGCAGACATCAGTTTCGCAGATTATGGAACAGATACTGAATGCGGTAGTCAGCATGGGGGCGGCGTATTTCCTTATACAGGTGGCTCTGGCCAGCGGGAAGGATGCGAGCACGCAAGCGATGTATGGTGCGATAGGAAGTGCCCTTGGAACAGGTGTAGGTGTTCTGGTCGCTTTATTTTTTATGTTCGGAGTCTATATAATGAATCGTAAGATGATTCAAAGAAGGATATCCCGCGACCGTACGCAGACAGAGGATTCTTATAAGGAAATTTTCCGATTGATTACTTCGGTAGTGACTCCCTTTATATTGAGTACTTGTATTTACAACTTGACTACCTCAGTCAATCAAAAGATATATTTGGATATGATGGTAACTTTCAAGGAAATGAGTGTCACGCTGGCTTCTACAAGTTATGGAGTTTTGGCATCGAAAGCGGTGACAATTTCTAATATTCCGATTGCAATTGCTTCTGCGATGTCATCGGCTATTATCCCTACCATTGCCTCGACCTATGCACAGGGAGCTTGGAAACAGACGAAGAAGAAGGTGGCATCAGCGGTAAAGGTGACAATGCTGATTTCCATACCGGCGGCAGTAGGAATAGGAGTGCTGGCAAGGGCTTTGGTGCTTGCGTTGTTTCCTCAGTTAGAATCTTTGGAACTGGCCTCTATGCTTTTGGCCGGGCTTTCGGTTACGGTCATTTTCTATGGACTTTCCACATTGACGAATGCGGTGTTGCAAGGAATTGGGAAGGTGAATGTTCCGGTAACCAATGCGGCAGTTGCTCTCGTATTGCAGACGGCGGTACTCGTATCTGTTTTATGGTACACAGACTTGGGCGTATATAGTGTGATGATCGCTACAATGGTGTACTCCTTTTTAATGTGTATACTGAATGGGATTTCCCTAAGGAAACATCTGGAGTATAAGCAAGAGATGGATAAGACCTTTGCCAGACCTTTATTCGCCTCGGTGATAATGGGAGGGGTGGCATTTGGTGTCTATGAAGGGATTACATATTTGCTCGAGCTGTTTATGGATTCTATGTATTTCGTGAATCTCATTGCTCTGGCAGTTGCGGTAATAATCGCAGTACCGGTTTACTTTATACTCGTAATTAAGCTTAAAGCGGTGAAAGAAGCGGATTTAAAAGGGCTGCCCAAAGGACATTTGCTTACGAAGGCGGCAAGAAAAATGAGATTGCTATAAAGAAGCAATCTCTATTTCTTTGCCGTTAAGAACGGCTTCTATTAATACATTGTCGATATAACGAACCTTTAAAGAGAAGAAAGGAGCATTTTCTTCCAAAAGCTTGAAAAAGATAAGGTCTCCTTTCCATAAATCCAAAAAAGGAATATCACTTTTGGATACCCATTCCAAAGTACCTTCGTTGCAAGGCTTAAGATCGCCCGTAAAACCATCGGCAGTGTATAAAAAAATATAATAATCAGTAATATCATCGCATAAAAAAGTGAGGATACCACGAAGGCGATAAGAGGTAAGTGTCAGCCCTGTTTCCTCCTTAGCTTCTCGAATGACGCAATCATCCGGGCTTTCCCCAGGCTCGAAGTGACCGCCGATGCCGATCCATTTGTCCTTATTAATATCATGTTCCTTTTTAACGCGATGGAGCATCAGATAAGAATTATCTTTTTCTATATAGCAAAGAGTAGTAAGAGTCATAGTATGTTTTATCCTTTTCGTATTTAAATGATAGGTATCATTGGGGCAAAATACCTTTTGTCCCAATATCATTATATAATATAAATATACAAAATTTAAGTAAAAATTGAATAAAATGTGGAATAACAGTTCAAAGATGGCCATATAATAAGAGATAATAATGTGTAGCTGCTATGGTTGATTTGCTTGCTGATGGCATTTAAATATGCATTTGTATTCTTGTATCTTTTTAAAGGGAATTGAAGTTGACAAAATTTATGAATTACTATAGAATGTAAGGCGTCCCTATGAGGGAGTAGTTCGCAGATTTCCGGTAGCCAAGTCTGCGGTAATATCAACATAATGATGAAAATCTGGTATTACCTTAATGAATGAGACTCATGGACAGCAGCAGATAGATTCTATCTGTTACTGTCTGTGAGTTTTTTTATTCTATAGGAAAGACGAATTAGTAAAGACGATTTAGGAAACAAAGGAGAAAAAATGGACATTATTACATTATTTACATTGGCAATCGCATTGTCGATGGATGCATTTGCGGTAGCAATTTGTAAAGGACTTTCGATGGAAAAGCTAACTGTGAAAAAGGCAGCTATTGTAGGAGGGTGGTTTGGAGGTTTTCAGGCACTTATGCCCGCAATAGGATATATACTCGGAATACAGTTTCGAGACAAAATAACAGCGATAGACCATTGGATAGCATTTATTCTACTTCTGATTATTGGTCTAAAAATGATAAAAGAATCCAAAAGCAGCAAAGAAGAGGGCTGCAGCGTAGATGGTGGATGCAATGATTCTTTATCAGCACGTGAAATGTTTGTATTAGCAGTAGCGACCAGTATTGATGCGTTGGCGGTAGGAATTACGTTTGCTTTTTTAAATGTAAATATTGTTGTTGCAGTATCTTTTATCGGCATATTGACCTTTCTCCTATCGATGACCGGGGTAAAAGTGGGACATACTTTTGGTGTGAAGTATAAAGCCCGGGCAGAGTTTGTAGGAGGAGTGGTACTTATTTTCATGGGACTTAAGATTTTATTGGAACATACGGGGATTTTGTAAGCTTCATTGTAACTGTGAGAGTACTGAACCGTTATGAATCATTTTTGAAATAATTGTCTGAATAGAAAGATTCATCATGGTAATAATAGGAGTGAAACTATTATTATCAGGAGGTAAAAGATGAGTAACTTATCAGAATTGGAATTACAAAATTTACGCCATTTAATCGGCGGCTATGACACCACACACTGTAAACTAACAGAATATGCGGAATGCGCTACGGATACGAATGTGAAGCAATTTTTTGACAAGGGCGCGAAATCAGCAATGGACAACAAACAACAGCTTATGAAGTTTTTACAGTAGGAGGGTGAGAAGATGCAAGAAAAAACAATGGTAGCCGATACCTTGGCAGGAATTAACGGAGAACTCGTTCGTTTCGGAGAAATGATTCCTCAGACAGACAATAAGGAATTAAAGCAGACATTAAAACAATTCAGAAATGCTTGTGAACAGTCACAGGAAGAATTGTATCAGATCGCAAGAGACAAATCTTATTATGTACCGGCGGCTAAAGCAACTCAGGAAGAAGTGGAGCATGTGAAGTCGTTATTTACGAGCAGTAGCTTATAGTAATATGAGATAGAAAAAGCGGTGAACATTGTGAGTGACGATGTTCACCGCTTTTTATATATTAGGAAATATGGATTTGAGTCTTATAAAGAATCTTTGGAACCATATACTGATAAATGGCTCTTAGATCGTCGCAAAGACTATCTTTCTCCGGCGTTGAGAGAATCGGGAAAAACAGTACTTTATAATGAACGCCGAATGCTTTTGCCAAAATTCCGGTAGAGATAGCTCCGTTCCTATTGTAGAAGGCAATTCTTTTGTCTCGAACCAGCCGTTCTTCTTCATTCGCGGCATAATCCGGATTCTCCGACTCAATTAAAATACCATCATAATCCGCCAAGGCAGTTTCCGTATATTTAAGGAAAGAAGAGCCGATGCCGCAACTGCGATATTGCTCCATAACGGCAAAATAATCTAAAAGAATTGTTTTTTTATCTGGAAGAATGGTGAAAAAACCATAGGCTAAAAGCTCGCCTTCTTTTTCGAAAAGTCCATATCCCGTATAAATTCCTTCCTTTGCCATCCGGCGAATGGAAGAGATTGGCTTACGTTCGTTTCTGGGAAAATGCCTTACGGAATGATCGGTATAAATGGAGAGAATCTCCTGTGAATCTAATTTTCTTAATTGCATTTAAAACCTCTTTTTATTCATTGATTTGTTGCAAGGAACTAATATCAGAATCGATAATCATGGAATAATTCGTATAATATACAACAAAACCGGGCTTGCCGCCGCTTGGTTTTTTAATATTCTTTTTTTCCGTATAATCGATTTCTACTTTATCCTGACCTTTGGCCCGGGAATAATGAGCAGCGAGTCTGGCCGCCTCTTCGAAGGTTCGGTCAGGTAGTTCCTCCCCATTTGTTTTTACGATGACATGAGAACCGGGGATTCCTTTGGCATGAAACCACCAGTCATTTCCTATTGCCATTTTGAAAGTAATTTCTTCATTTTGATAATTATTTTTTCCTACATAAATATGAAAGCCATCATTACTAATATAATGAAATGGCCGGCTTGTGATCTTTTCTCTTTTGGAACCGCCTTTTCTGCGGATATAGCCGTTTTCAATAAGTTCTTCCTTGATTTGGACAAGATCTTCCTCCAAAAGGGCGATATCGAGAGCTGTACTTATAGATTCCAGATGGGCAATTTCTTCTTTGACCTCTAAAGTTAATTCAGATAAAGCCTCATAAGTTCGTTTCAGCTTGTTATATTTATCGAAATATTTCTTCGCATTTTCAGAAGGAGTGAGCATGGTATCCAGAGGGATATCGATTTCCTCATCGGTGTAGTAGTTTAGGGCGCGCATAGATTTAGCACCTTGTTCCACTCCATAACCATAAGTGTTGATTAGTTCGCCGTATACCTTATATTTTTCTCTTTTTTCGGTATCTTTCATCTGCCGTAGTTGTAAATCATACTTTTTCACATTTCGTTCGAGTGCTGTCTGTACAATCTTTCTCAAGTCTACCGATTTTTGCCGGATTCTTGTAATGGCGTTTTTCTGTGCATAATATTTTTCTAAAACATCGCTGATGGAAGAGAAGGAGACTGCCTTTTCTTCTTCATAGATTGTGAGAAACAGGGCAGAGAATTCTATCGGATTGCCATTTTCATAAATGATATTGGGCAAGAAACTTCCTTTTGTAACTAACGCGACGAGCTTCTGAAATTCTTCATAAAGAGCATTTAGCTGGTCTGCAGTTAGAGAAGATGCAGGTCGATCGCCATCCAGCTTCGCACGATAACAAAGCTCCTGAGAAATTACGGGAGAAAATCCGGTGTAAGAGTTATAGATGGCTTTATGAACAGGCATACTTTTTTTGCTGATCGTATCCAAAAAACTCTCTTTTTCTACGCAGAGAGGATTTTGTTTTTCCATCGTATCCGGAATGAAATAAGGGCGGCCGGGGAGAACCTCGCGGATGCTGCTGACCATTCCGGAAATATGCTTAATGCTATCGATAATCATATTTTCTTCGTTCGTAAAAATAATATTACTATGCTTGCCCATAATTTCAATGATAAGCTTTTTCGTACACAGATCCCCAAGCTCATTCAAATGTTCGATTTCTATTTGGATGATACGTTCCAGGCCGGGTTGGCTGATTTTTATGATTCTTCCATTCTGGATGTGTTTACGAAGCAGCATACAAAAGCCCGGTGCTGTCATAGGACTTTGTTTATTGGCATCGGTAAGATAGATAAGGGGAAGAGAAGCTCCCGCTGAAATAAAGAGGCGTTTCTGGCCGCCGTTATTCTTAATGGTTAGGAGAAGTTCATCGCTTTCCGGCTGTGCAATTTTATAAATACGTCCGCCAATCAGGCTGTCGTTTAAATCTTTTACAATGTTGGCAATGGTAATTCCATCGAATGCCATAATATTTAACCTCGCTTTATTACGTAATAAAAGTGCTATGGATAAGATTTTACAATATTTTGCCTGTTATTTCAACCAAACTTTCCGAGGGTTCATCTTGACGGAGTGGAATTGGTATTTTATAATAACAAGAAGTATGCAAAAATAGTACGGTTGGAGAGGGCAAGACTATGATTAAAAGTATGACAGGATTTGGCAGGTACGAAGTGGCGGAAGCCGACCGTAAGATTACGGTAGAGATGAAGTCCGTAAATCACAGGTATTTGGATGTAAATATTAAGATGCCCAAGAAGCTTAACTTTTTCGAAGCGGCAATTCGCTCCGAGCTTAAGAACTATATTCAAAGGGGAAAAGTTGACCTTTTTATTCTTTATGAAGATTTTACAGAGAATAACGTCTGCATTCGATATAATAAAGATATTGCCACCGAGTACATGGGGTATTTGAAACAAATTGCGGAGGATTTCAATCTGGATAATGATATTCGTGTATCTTCTCTTTCCAGATATCCGGAAGTACTCGCCATGGAAGAGCAAAGTCCGGATGAAGAAGAAATATGGAAGGTTCTTCAAAAGGCCCTGAAAGGTGCGGCACAGAACTTCGTGGAGACCAGAATTGCAGAAGGCGAAAATCTTAAAATCGATTTGAGCAATAAACTCGATAATATGCTGGCACATGTAGCATTTATTACGGAGCGTTCTCCGCAGCTTATTACGGAATATAAGGATAGGTTGAGGGAAAAGGTGAGAGACCTTTTGGAAGATACTCAAATTGATGAAAACAGGCTGTTAATGGAAGTCACTATCTTCGCAGACAGGGTATGTGTGGATGAAGAATTAGTACGCTTAAAAAGTCATATTGAAACGACGAAGAGCACGCTGTTAGGAGGCGGAAGCATCGGTAGAAAACTTGACTTTATTGCACAGGAGATGAACCGGGAGGCCAATACGATTTTATCCAAGGCGAATGATTTGGAAATATCTAATCGTGCCATTGAATTAAAAACTGAGATAGAAAAGGTTCGCGAACAGATACAGAATATAGAATAGGATACATATTATGAATAAGCTGATTCACATTGGTTTTGGAAATATTGTAAATACAAGAAAAATTATAGCCATTGTCAGTCCGGATTCAGCGCCGGTAAAGCGCATGGTGCAAGGCGCCAAAGAAAACGGAATGGCAATTGATGCGACACAGGGGAGAAAAACGAAAGCGGTGCTCGTTATGGAGAATAATCAGTTAGTGCTGTCGGCACTTCTGCCGGAGACGATTGCGAATAGAGCACAGGCAGAAATGGGAGATACAGATGAAACGTAAAGGAATCTTAGTGGTAGTATCCGGTTTTTCAGGGGCAGGCAAAGGAACTTTAATGAAGCAGCTTTTGCAAACATATAATAATTATGCCTTATCCATATCGATGACGACCCGTGCGCCAAGAGAAGGCGAAAAAGATGGAAGAGAATATTTTTTCGTAACAAAGGACGCCTTCGAAGATAAAATAAAACAAGATGAATTGATTGAATATGCTTCTTATTGTGAAAACTACTATGGAACACCGAAAGCATATGTAGAAGAGCAGCTTGCAGCAGGTAAAGATGTGATTCTGGAAATCGAAATACAAGGAGCTCTTAAGATAAAGGAAAGATTCCCGTTAGCACTTTTGTTGTTCGTAATGCCGCCAAGTGCGGAGGAACTTATAAAGCGCCTGGAGGGAAGGGGAACGGAGACGGCAGAAGTAATTAAAAAGCGCTTGATTCGTGCCAGTGAAGAGGCAAAGGGCATAGAAGAGTATGATTATATTATAGTAAATAACGATTTGAAGGAATGTACGAGAAGACTACATGAATTGATCGAAGCGGCACATAACGCTCCGCTTAGAAATATAGAATTGATAGAAAATATGAGACAGGAGCTTGAAGCTCTTGTGAAAGGAGAAAATTAATGTTACATCCATCTTATTCCGATTTAATGAAAGTAGTAAATAGCGAGGTAGAGCCGGGAGAGGCGCTGGTAGTAAACAGCAGATATTCTATCGTTATGGCAACATCGAAGAGAGCGAGACAGTTAATTGCCGGAGAGGAGTCTCTTGTAAAAGATGACGGGCAAAAACCGCTATCCCTTGCAGTAGAGGAATTGAATCAGGGGAAAATTAAAATTTTAAGCGAGGAAGACTCGGAGTTTGAAAATAACTAAGGATAAATTTTATGCCCGTAATCTGCGGGCATATTCATTTTAAGGAGTATACATGAAAATATTATTTGTATCACTTGGGTGTGATAAAAACCTGGTTGATTCCGAGGTCATGCTCGGGATGTTGTCCGAAAAAGGGTATTCTTTTACAGACGATGAGACAGAGGCTGAGATTATTGTAGTTAATACTTGCTGTTTTATCGGGGATGCTAAGGAAGAGAGCGTGAATACGATTCTGGAAATGGCAGAGTATAAGAAAACAGGACAGGTGAAAGCATTAATTGTAACCGGTTGTCTGGCACAGCGTTATCAGCAGGAGATTAAGGATGAAATTGAAGAAGTGGATGCAATCCTGGGTACGGCGGCTATCGATAAGATTGTGGAGACTGTGGAAGCGGTGCTTGCAGGAAAGGGCGAGAGCCATATCGAACCGTTAGATACGCCGCCTCTTGGAGATAAGAAGCGAATGGTTACGACCGGAGGACATTACGCCTATCTTAAGATAGCGGAAGGATGCGAAAAGCACTGTACATATTGTATTATTCCGAAAGTTAGAGGCGATTATCGAAGCGTACCGATGGAGAAGTTATTGGCAGAAGCCAATAGACTTGCAGACGGCGGCGTGAAAGAACTCGTACTCGTAGCTCAGGAAACGACTCTGTACGGTATGGACTTGTACGGGGAGAAGAAATTGCCGGAGCTGCTTCGTAAATTAAGTGAGATTACCGGTATTTATTGGATTCGTGTTCTTTATTGCTATCCGGAAGAAATTACAGATGAACTCATTACCGTCATAAAAGAAGAAGAGAAGGTATGTAATTATCTCGATATTCCCATTCAGCATGGAGCGGATACGGTTCTTAGACGTATGGGAAGAAGAACTAATCAGGCAGAAATCAAGGCGATTGTTGAAAAGTTGAGAGAAAATATTCCGGATATTTGTTTAAGAACGACGTTAATTTCAGGATTCCCCGGGGAAACGCAAGAAGACCATGAAGTATTAATGGATTTTGTGGAGGAAATGGAGTTTGACCGCCTCGGTGTATTCGCTTATTCGCCGGAAGAAGATACTCCGGCAGCGACTATGGAGAATCAGGTACCGGAAGAAATAAAAGAGGAACGAAAAGCGCAGATTATGGAACTGCAGCAGGAGATTGCTTTTGACGCTGCAGACCGAATGGTCGGAAGAGTGCTTTATGCCATGATAGAGGGCAAGGTAGCGGATGAGGACGCTTATGTAGCGAGAACTTATAAGGATGCCCCTAATGTGGATGGCTATTTATTCATCAATACGAGTCAGACGCTTGTGAGCGGAGATTTTGTGAAAGTAAAAGTAACCGGTTCTTATGAATATGATTTGATAGGGGAGATATGTGATGAATTTACCGAATAAACTAACTATTTTAAGAGTAATTATGATTCCTTTTTTTGTAGTATTTATGATGATGCCTCTTGCGGGAGAATGGAGCAGGTGGATTGCGCTTGCCATCTTTATTGTCGCAAGTTTTACCGATTGGCTCGATGGTTATTTGGCCAGGAAGAATAATCTGGTGACGAACTTCGGGAAGTTCATGGATCCGTTAGCGGATAAGCTCTTAGTCTGTTCCGCATTGATTTGCCTTGTGGAGTTGAAACAAATACCTTCATGGATTGTTATTATTATTATTGCCAGGGAGTTTATTATTAGCGGATTCCGCCTGGTTGCTTCCGACAACGGAGTAGTCATTGCAGCCAGCTATTGGGGGAAATTTAAAACGACGTTCCAGATGCTCATGATTTGTCTTATGATTGCGAATCTGGCGCCGCTTTCTCTGCTCACAGCGATTGTGATGTGGATTGCGCTTATCCTTACGGTAGTATCTTTAATCGATTATCTTGTGAAAAATAAAGAAATCATGAAAGATGTTAAATAATATGGTATAATACCAGGGTCAAAAGGTCATGTGTTTTAGGATTGCGGGAGCACAAAGTGCGTAGTAATCCGTAGGTATCATGGTATAATTAACTTATAAAATTAAGAAAGCCATTACTGAAGGTGATTTTAATGGATTTTCACAAAGCAATCGTTGCTTTCGTAACTGTGAAGGTACTGAACAGTTACAGAGGAAGAATAGAATGATAGTAGAATTGATATCGGTAGGAACAGAATTACTTCTTGGGAACATTGTAAATACGAATGCTGCTTATTTGTCGGAACGGTGTGCTGATTTAGGGTTATCCTGCTTCTATCAGAGTGTGGTAGGAGATAATGAGGAGCGCCTGATGGCTACAATAAAGACTGCGCTTGAACGTTCGGATATCGTTGTTCTTTCCGGTGGTCTCGGTCCCACAGAAGATGATTTGACGAAGGAAGCTGCTGCAAAAGTTATGGGAAGAAAGCTTTTGATGCATGAACCTTCAAGAAGGCAGATTGAAGGGTATTTTAAACAGAGAAAAATAGAATTGACCGAGAATAACTGGAAGCAGGCGATGATGCCTGAGGAAGCCATTGTAGTGGATAATGCAAACGGAACAGCGCCGGGTGTCATTATGGAAGAGGAAGGTAAGGTAATGATCCTTCTTCCCGGACCACCCAACGAATTAGTTCCGATGTTCGAGACGGGAATTATTCCCTACTTATCGGATAAGAAGTCAGAAACCATTTTCTCCCAGACTGTAAAAATCTGCGGTGTCGGAGAGAGTAAGGTGGAAACGGTAATTAAGGACTTAATTGACGGTCAAAGCAATCCAACCATCGCTCCTTATGCCAAGAACTGCGAAGTACATCTTCGTGTAACTGCGAAGGCTAAGAACGAAGCAGAGGCGAAGCTTCTGATGAATCCTGTATTAAAGGAATTGGAGGAACGATTCGGTCAGCACATCTATACGATGGACAAGGATACGTCTCTGGAAAAGGCAGTTGCAGATTTATTGAAGGAAAGGGAACTTAATATATCCACAGCAGAATCTTGTACCGGCGGACTGTTGGCCGGCCGCCTGATAAATGTATCCGGAGTATCGGAAGTATATCAGTCAGGATATATCACCTATTCGAATAAGTCTAAGAGGAAGATACTTGGTGTTAAGAAATCTTTGCTCGATAAAAAGGGAGCGGTAAGTAAGGAAACAGCCGTGGCGATGGCCAGAGGAACTGCAGCAGCTTCTAAAGCAAAAGTAGCGGTAGCAGTCACCGGTATTGCAGGTCCGGAGGGCGGAACCGGGGAGAAACCGGTTGGGCTCGTATATATCGCTTGCAGCGTATGCGGAAAGACAACAGTAAAGAAATATCAGTTCAGGGGAAATCGGGCGAAAATAAGGGAAACGACGGTATCTTCTGCATTAATTTTAATCAGACAATGCATCTTAGAATACGATGCGGAAAGAAGAAAATAGGTAACTATTCGGTACAGAACTGTTACAATAAAGGGCAGGGAGAGAATATTACGGGGAGGGCAGCGGTATGGAGAGACCGGGACAAGAAGCGAATGGAAGCGGAAGGTTTGATAACGGAATTTTCAGTGGCCCGCAGGGCGGACGAAGAAATGAGGATAATAGATATTGGAGTGCTCCGGGAGGCAATACGGACATTCCGGTAAGACCTTACGCGCCTCAACCTCAACCTTATCGCAGGAATGTAAATATTCCTTATGAACATAGATGCGCGGGCTGCCCTTACCAGAAGAATTCAGACCATATTGCTTTGATTATTGTGGCGGTGGCTTCTGTTGTCGTATTGCTTATTGCATTTCTGGCTACGATATTCTGCTTAATAAGCGTAGTAGCGTGGAGCGATCGGCAAAGACAGCAGACTTATGGAGGATATGAGAATGAGGTAGTTCCTCCGTCAGCACAGATTCCCTATGTGAAACCGGAGCCTGATGCTAATGTGCCGGAAGGAAATAACTCTAAGGATTATTATGCTGAAGTGGAAGATGCCATCCGCGCTGACTTAACATATTCCATCGAATGGGACAATTATGAATATGAAGGAAATAGTGATCTTGTAATGATCACGGTAGATTATCCTGTTATTGTAGGAGAAGTACCGAATAAGGATATCTTAAATCGCGTTATTGCTGAGGAAACTGAATATTTCGAGGAATATTTTGAAGAGTATTCCAAATATATGATGGAAGATGAAGTTTTTGCAGTGTATGCGGAAGGCTATGTTACCTATATGGACGAAGCGGTCATGAGCGTCGTATTTCATGAAGAAATTTATACCGATTATTGGCAGGATCATGGACTTTACTGTATCAATATCGACATGGAAAACGGAGTGGTTCTTAATAATAACAGTATTTTAGACTTGAATTCCGAATTCGTTTCTATATTTCGAAAGAAGAGTCAGAACCAGAACGGCGACGTGGGTCTTTTGAACAAGATGTCTGACCAGGAGGTTATTGATTATCTGTCGAATATAAATACCTCTATTATTTTCTATACTCCCCTCGGTATGGAAATTGGGATGAATTTTGGCGAAGGTTATCTGACAGTAACCTATAAGGACTATGAAATGTATATGCAAAGATATTGAAAGATTCCTTAACGGTGTGGTTCGAATATAGATCATGCCGTTATTCTTATTTTAGAAAAAATTTTCAAGTAGAAGAAGACAGTACGAAAGGGGTACTATGAGAGTTACGATAAAACCAATTCATTTTATGAGAGCATAGGATTTAAGGAATTTGAATGTTTTTCTGAACTTTGGGATGAAGATAATTCTTGCCAAATTTATATTATAGAGATAAGCTAGAAAATATACGAGTACTTGATGTTTCCTTGTTATTTTAGGGGAAATATGATTGAATAATCCGGAACTGATTACACCATCTGTCCGGAATCCGGAAACCGTTATTCCGTTTTAATGGAAACCAACATTCCGGTGTTGGGTAAACCATTTAAGCATATAAGTCTTATAATGAAAGCATGCACCAGTCCGGTGTAAATTCATTATAAGGAGGTCATCATTATGACCAAGTATCGCGAGATATTGAGACTTCATAGTCTTCATCTCAGTCAACAGAGCATTGCAGATAGTTGCAGTGTCTCTAAGAAAACCGTCAATAGTGTTCTTAAAAAAGCCAAAGAATTAGATGTTTCATGGCCACTTGATAAGAATCAAACTGACGAAGTACTTGCCGGAATTCTTTTCCCAGAAAAGGGTAAGCATATCGAATCATCGAATAAGCGTATGCCCGACTATGCCTACATCCGTAAAGAGCTACTTCGCAATGGAGTAAGCAAAAAGCTCCTTTGGACCGAATACATGGAGGACTGCCGATTAAACGGCGATGAGCCTTTGATGTATTCCCAGTTCTGCTACTACATTCAGCAGGACGAACAGAAACACCGTGCAACCATGCACATTAATCGTAAGCCAGGCGAACAGGTGGAAGTGGACTGGGCTGGATATCCAGCTCACATCATTGATCCAGATACAGGTGAAATCATCAACGCCTATGTATTTGTAGGTGTAATGACTTATAGCCAGTATGTCTATGCGGAAGCATTTATTGATGAAAAGCAGCCAGCCTGGATCAGAGCTCATATTCATATGTATCAGTTCTTCGGTGGTGTCGCTAAGATCCTCGTCCCAGATAACTGTAAAACAGCTGTGATACACAATAACAACTGGAATGATCAACGAATCAACGCCACTTATCAGGAAATGGCTGAGCACTATGGAACAGCCATTATACCTGCCAGAGTCCGGGCACCTAAGGACAAGCCAAATGCAGAAGGATCCGTCGGAAATATTTCCACCTGGATTATTGCTGCATTACGTAATGAACAGTTCTTTTCACTTGCGGAACTGAATCGTGTGATTCGTCAAAAGTTAGAAGAATTCAATAAGCGGCTCTTTCAAAAGAAAGAAGGTAGCCGATTGGAACTCTTCCGCGACGAAGAACTGCCATTACTGGCTCCCCTACCTGCTACCTCTTTTGAACTGGCGGACTGGAAACAGGTCACCGTTCAGTTTAATTATCACATATCCATTGACGGAATGCTATACTCGGTTCCATATGAATACATTAAACGAAAGGTAGATGTCAGGGTAACAGATACTACAATTGAAATTTTCTACAACCATAACCGCATAGCTTCCCACAAAAGACTTCATGGCAGAAAAGGTCAGTATGATACAATACTGGAACATATGCCAGAAGACCACCAGAAATATCTGGAATGGAACGGTGACCGTTTCCGGAAGTGGGGCGAGCGGATCGGTAACAATACGTACAAGGTAGTGGATGCAATCCTCACCTCCAAACGTGTGGAACAACAGACTTATAAAGGCTGTATGGGACTTCTTAAACTTGCTGATAAATACTCAGTAGAGCGATTAGAAGCTGCTTGTGAAAAGGCTCTCAGCTATACAGCGGCACCCAGCTATAAAAGTATTAAAAACATACTCACTGCAGGGCATGACAAATCTGTTGACGCTGATTCTGAAACAAAACCAGCAGACACACAAAACAAGTATGGCATCACAAGAGGTGCCGACTATTATCGGAGGTAAACACTTATGACAAACCAAAGTACGATTGATAAATTAATTGAAATGCGCCTTAGTTCTATGGCAGATGCATTTCGCAATCAGCTGAATGATCCAAAGATGAAAGAAGTTTCCTTCGAAGACCGCTTTGGCATGCTGACCGATATCGAATTCAGCAGTCGTAAGAATAACCGACTAAAAAGACTGATTCATAACGCTGGATTCGACCAGACGGAAGCAAGTATCATGGATATCGATTATACTTCAGGACGCAAGCTGAACAGAGAACTCATAAAGAGACTTGCTGCTTGCGAATACATATCTGAACACCGTAACTTATTTATTACTGGTGCAACAGGCAGTGGTAAGACTTACATGGCATGCGCTTTCGGTATGGAAGCATGTAAGCAGTATTACAATACTAAATATGTGCGTCTCCCAGATCTTTTGATCGAGCTAGAGATGTCAAGAAATGAAGGTACATACAAAAAGGTCATGGCTAAATATGCCAATCCACTTCTTCTTATCATTGATGAATGGCTCTTGCTCAAGCCAACTGACAATGAACAAAAAGATATATTTGAACTTCTGCATAGGAGACGTAAGAAATCATCTACGATTTTCTGCTCCCAGTATCTGCAGGAAGGATGGTATGAACAGTTAGGTGGTGAATCCAGTCCTCTGGCTGATGCTATTCTGGATCGTATTGTTTATGATGCATATAAAATCAATATCCAAAGCATTGATCCTTCAAAGGATATATCAATGCGAGAGATATATGGACTAGACAAAAACATGAGCGAGTAAACTCGCATAAGGTGGTTCCGCAGTTCCGGTCAAGCGGTTCCCGATTCCCCGGAACTGCGGTTTCATCGCCCAAGAATATTCAATATGATATCTTAGTAGAAAGAACTATTCGCGAATACATAGTGGTATTTTAGTGCATATCCGCCGCTTCGGCTAAGATTCAGAAAATACAAAAGTGAAAACAGAAAAAGATATTGACAAAATCGAACATTTGTTTTATTCTATTAATTGTGAAGAACCTACGTTCTGATTATGTCTATGAACATGTAACTGTGAGAGTACTGACAGTTACCTTTTAATGATAGATGAAGGAGAAAAGAGATGGAAAAAGAAGAAAAGTTAAAAGCCTTGGATGCCGCCCTTGTGCAGATAGAGAAGCAGTACGGCAAGGGTGCGGTAATGAAGCTGGGAGATCCCAGCGTGCAGATGAACGTTGAGACGATTCCAACAGGGGCCCTTAGCCTCGATATCGCTCTTGGATTGGGGGGAATTCCCAGAGGACGAGTAGTAGAGATATACGGACCGGAATCGAGCGGTAAGACGACAGTTACATTACATATGGTAGCAGAAGTGCAAAAAAGAGGCGGAATTGCAGGCTTTATCGATGCAGAACATGCATTGGATCCTGCCTATGCGAAAAAGATTGGCGTGGATGTGGATAATCTATATATTTCGCAGCCGGATAACGGTGAACAGGCGCTGGAGATCACAGAGACTATGGTTCGCTCCGGAGCCATCGATATTGTTGTTGTGGACTCCGTAGCAGCTCTCGTTCCCAAGGCTGAGATAGATGGAGATATGGGAGATAGCCATGTAGGCCTTCAGGCTCGTTTGATGTCTCAGGCACTTAGAAAGCTGACAGGAATTATCAGTAAATCTAATTGTACCGTTATATTTATCAACCAGCTTCGTGAGAAGGTAGGTGTTATGTTCGGTAATCCGGAGACTACTACCGGCGGCCGTGCGTTGAAATTCTATTCCTCCGTCCGTCTCGATGTAAGGAGAATTGAATCGTTGAAGCAAAGTGGGGAAATCGTAGGTAACAGAACGAGAGTGAAAATCGTTAAAAATAAAGTGGCTCCTCCTTTTAAAGAGGCAGAATTCGATATTATGTTCGGCGAGGGAATCTCTACCGTAGGTGATATTCTTGATTTGGCAGCGGAGATAAATATCATTAATAAAAGCGGAGCTTGGTATGCATATGATGGTACGAAGATAGGGCAAGGCAGGGAGAATGCGAAACAGTATTTAAAGGATAATCCGGAGATTGCTGCGACGGTGGAACAGAAAGTGCGAGAGCACTATGGACTGGTAAAGGAAGTTCCTGTAACAGGAAGTGAAGAGACAGCCACAGAGAAGAAAAAGAAAAAAGCTGAGTAAAAAATAATGATTGTTACTAAGATAGAAGAACTCGATAAAAAAAGAGTAAAAGTATATATTGACCATGAATTCGCCTTTGTTGTTTACAAAGGCGAATTACGTCTTTTTTCCATAAAAGAAGAGACCGAGATAGAAGCGTCTGCCTATAAGGAAATTTGTCAAAATATACTCCCTAAACGGGCGAAGCTTCGTTGTATGAACCTTCTAAAGTCCAAAAACTATACGGAAAAGCAGCTTAGGGATAAGTTGAAAACAGGAGAATATATACAGCAGTTTATTGATGAAGCGCTCGACTATGTAAAGTCTTATGGATATGTGGATGACAGACGTTACTGTGAAGACTTTGTCGAATATCATTGTGAGACAAAAAGTAAGAGACGGATAGAACAGGATCTTTTGAAAAAAGGAATTGATAAGCGTATTATCGACGAAATTTTCGATAAACGGAAGGAAGAAGGAAATGAGCCGGATGAAATTTCTATGGCAGTAGAACTTCTGCAAAAAAAGAAATATGATGCAAAGAGTGCATCTAACGAGGAAAAACAGAAGCTTGCGGCATATTTATATAGAAAGGGTTTTGGAACGGATACAATAAGAAGAGCACTTTTACTTGACATAAGTCCAATTTAAGTTTAAAATTTAACTGTTGTAAAATCGCTTATTAGAATGTATTAGATTTACCACATTCTATATTAGATAACAGTACAATGAAAATTAAATAAGGAGGTGCTCCTGTACATGTATGTTGTAATAGCAGTGCTTGCAACTCTGATTATTTCTGTGCCGGTGTCGGCATTTGTCGCAACATCTTATCGCAAGAAGATTGTGGAGTCTAAGATTGGCAATGCGGAAGATAAGGCAAGGGAAATTATTGATGAAGCTTTGAAGACTGCTGAGACGAAAAAGCGCGAATCTTTGCTCGAAGTGAAAGAAGAGTCCATTCGTACGAGAAATGAACTCGACAAAGAAATTAAAGAGCGAAGAGCGGAAGCGCAGCGTTATGAGCGCAGAGTCCAGCAAAAAGAAGAGAACATCGATAAGAAATCAGAAGCTATCGAAAAGAAGGAAGCAGGCTTGATTGCAAAAGAGGAATCTTTGGCGAAACAGCGCGAAGAAATCTCTCAACTCAACGAACAGCGACTACAGGAACTAGAAAGAATCTCAGGTTTAACCTCCGAACAAGCAAAAGATTATTTATTGAAAATTGTTGAAGATGAAGTAAAACATGAATCTGCTGTAATGATCAAAGAAATGGAAAGCAGAGCTAAGGAAGAAGCAGATAAGAAAGCGAAGGAATACGTGGTGACAGCCATTCAGAAATGTGCGGCAGACCATGTATCTGAGACCACCATATCCGTTGTACAGCTTCCGAATGACGAAATGAAAGGCAGAATCATCGGTAGAGAGGGAAGAAATATCAGAACTCTCGAAACGATGACAGGCGTGGACCTTATTATTGACGATACGCCGGAAGCGGTCATTTTATCGGGCTTTGATCCGATTCGACGTGAAGTCGCAAGAATTGCTCTCGAAAAATTAATTGTAGATGGACGTATCCATCCGGCAAGAATTGAAGAGATGGTTGAAAAGGCGCAAAAAGAAGTTGAAGTAATGATAAAAGAGGAAGGTGAAGCCGCAACGCTTGAAGTGGGTGTACATGGTATCCATCCTGAACTTGTAAGATTACTTGGTAAAATGAAATTCAGAACCAGCTATGGTCAGAATGCTTTAAAGCATTCGATTGAAGTAGCTCAGTTATCCGGGCTTTTAGCAGCGGAGATGGGGCTCGATGTCAGAATGGCGAAGAGAGCAGGCTTACTGCATGATATCGGTAAGGCTGTTGACCACGAAATGGAAGGTTCTCATATTCAACTTGGAGTTGAGCTTTGTAGGAAATACAAAGAATCAGCTATTGTAATTAATGCGGTGGAATCACATCATGGAGATGTGGAACCACAGTCTCTCATTGCATGTTTGGTACAAGCTTCCGATACGATTTCGGCGGCAAGACCGGGTGCAAGAAGAGAAACCTTAGAGACATATACAAGCAGATTGAAACAATTAGAAGATATTACAAACAATTTCAAAGGTGTTGACAAATCTTTTGCTATACAGGCGGGTAGAGAGGTTCGAGTAATGGTAGTTCCTGATCAGATTACGGATGCTGATATGATATTATTAGCTAGAGATATTTCCAAGCAGATTGAAGCAGAGTTGGAATATCCCGGTCAGATTAAAGTCAATGTAATCAGAGAATCAAGGGTAATAGACTACGCGAAATAATGTCGTATAGTATGAAACAAAGAATAGTAAGAAGCGGTAAACAAGTTTAAGTTTACCGCTTTTTTTAATGCCTTTTCCTAATTCTTAATTTTTTTATAAAAAGTTCTTGTGCTATTGCATACCTTGTAGTAGAATAAACGAGATGTATGATTGTATACGATTATCCAATGCGGAATGAGCAGGATAAATATACAATTTACATGGATTATTAATAGGATGGTGAAGAAATGAAATCGTACAAAGACTTAAGTAAAGAAGAACTATTACAGTTACAGGCAGCATTAGAGGCAGAATATGAAGATGCGAAGAGCAAAGGATTAAATCTTGATATGTCAAGAGGTAAACCGGCAGCTTCCCAGTTCGATATGGAAATGGATATTATGGATGTTCTTAATTCTTCTTCCGATTATAAGACGGCGGCAGGTATGGATTGCAGAAACTACGGTTTAGTGGACGGCATTCCTGAGGCGAAGAAATTGATGGCCGATATGATGGGAGTGGCTAATGCGGATAATGTAATTGTATGCGGGAATGCGAGCTTATCGATTATGTACGATACCATTTCACGTTCTATGACACACGGTGTGCTAGGAAGTACGCCTTGGTGTAAATTGGGTAAGGTTAAATTTTTGTGCCCGGCACCGGGATATGATAGACATTTTTC
Source organism: Kineothrix sp. MB12-C1 (assembly GCF_030863805.1). NCBI lineage: Bacteria > Bacillati > Bacillota > Clostridia > Lachnospirales > Lachnospiraceae > Kineothrix > Kineothrix sp. MB12-C1. Next base: position 210,168 of record NZ_CP132957.1, on the reverse strand, counting down.
CGTAACGGAGCATTTCGGGATAGAGATGATTACGGTACCTATGACTCCGCAGGGCCCTGATATGGATATTGTGGAGAAGCTTGTGAGCGAAGATGAGGCGGTAAAGGGAATTTGGTGTGTGCCTAAATACTCTAATCCCCAGGGATATTCTTATTCTGAGGAGACCGTGAAGCGATTTGCGGCGTTGAAACCGGCGGCGAAAGATTTTAGAATTTTCTGGGATAATGCTTATGTCGTTCATCATTTGTATGAAGAGAAACAGGATCATATTCTGGATATACTGGCTGAATGTGAGAAAGCAGGAAATCCCCATATCGTATATGAATTCTGCTCCACTTCTAAAGTTAGTTTTGCGGGGGCAGGGATTGCGGCAATCGCATCTTCCAAAGAAAATCTCGATGATATGCGCAAGTCTATGACAATGCAGACGATAGGATACGATAAGATAAACCAGCTTCGTCATGTAAGATATTTTAAAGACTTCGATGGTATAGAAGCTCATATGAAGAAACATGCACAGATTATACGTCCTAAGTTCGAGGCGGTACTTAAGGTATTGGAATGCGAGCTCAGTGGACTTGAAATAGCTCAGTGGACAGAGCCAAAGGGCGGATATTTTATTTCCTTTGAAGCTCTGAATGGATGTGCGAAGAAAATTGTCGCAAAATGCAAAGAAGCCGGTGTAGTTCTCACAGGGGCAGGAGCTACCTTCCCTTATGGAAAGGATCCGGGAGACAGCAATATTCGTTTGGCACCTACATTCCCCACTCCGGAGGAACTCCGTGCAGCAACTGATTTATTCGTATTATGCGTGAAGTTAGTAAGCGTAGAGATGTTGTTGGCGCAACAAGCATAAGGGGAAAGCTATGGCAGAAGAATTCAAGAGGCTGAACCGTGAGTTGGTATATCGAGGGACTATTGTGGACTTTTATAAGGATACGATACAAGTTCCTAATGGAAATATTGTAAAATGGGATTTTATCGGCCATAAAGGGGCGGCTGCTGTAATTCCGGTTAAGGAAGATGGTAAACTTCTTATGGTACGCCAGTATCGTAACGCTTTGGAACGATATACTTTGGAGATTCCAGCCGGGGGATTGAACGGACCTGAGGAACCGACGAAGGATGCCGCCGCCAGGGAATTGGAAGAGGAGACCGGCTATCGTTCGAAGGACTTAGAGTTACTGCTTACGATTCGTACTACGGTGGCATTTTGCAACGAAAAAATAGATATCTATGTTGCCCATAACTTGATAGAGAGCAAACAGCACCTGGACGAGGATGAGTTTATTCATGTAGAAGCTTATTCGGTGGAAGAACTTTGTGAGATGATCTATTCAGGGAAAATAGAAGATTCCAAAACGATTTCAGCGATTATGACCTATAAAGATAAATATCGGTAACTTTGAGGGAACTGAACTATTACAAATATGCAACTGTAAGATTTCTTCACAGTTACATAAATATTCTAAATAAATGGAATTGATATATACCGTCATACATATATTGTATAAATTCATGTGTGACGGTGTAACAGGTGTATAAAAGGACAGGTACATACAGCCGGCATATAAGCTGGCTGTATTTGTTTTTGTGTGGCTTTCTTATAGGAATACTTATGATTAATATATGGAAAAACATCTTTTTTGGAGAAATGGATTTGCTCGGAGCGGCTTCCTTGAACAGATTGAAATATTTGGACATTAACGGCAGTGCATTTTTACTTTATATTTTGAAGGGAAGGCTCAAGACAATGCTGTTTTTATGTCTGCTTGCAACTACTTACGTAGGTATACTCAGCGTTTCTTTATATGCTGGATTTATGGGGATGATGGCTGGGATATTTTTATCTACAGCAGCCATGCGGTATGGAATCAAAGGTATTTTTCTTATAATAGCCGGTACCTTCCCCCAATATCTGTTACTCGTTCCTGCCTACCTTATGCTTATGCGATGGTGCTGGCAGATTTGTGCGGGGCTTTATTATCCCCACAAGGTATATGAGAATGGGTATGGAATGCGCCAGCAATATTATATGAAGAAGCTTCTTCAGCTTACTATCATTTTAGTGGCTATTTTTATCGGAAGCCTAATAGAGAGCTATGTGAATCCTATACTTCTGTCCCGATTTCTGAAGATGTTTTGAGAAGGGAAGTGTTGCTTCGTCTATTTTCGGTAATAAAGTTTCTTATTATATCTCATATCAAAATATCCCAATAGGGTTTCAACCTATTGGGATACAAAGTTATTTTGAATTATTCATATTCTGCGATATCATAGATAAGTTTTTCCGTATCTTTCCAACCGAGGCAAGGGTCGGTAATGGATTTTCCGTAGATGCCTTCCCCAATCTTCTGACAACCTTCTTCCAGATAGCTTTCAATCATAACACCCTTTACCAATTTGTAAATATCTTTGTTCAGCTTACGGTTATGCATCACTTCTTTTACAATTCTTACCTGCTCTTTGAATAGCTTGTTGGAGTTGCTGTGGTTGCCATCAATGATACAAGCGGGGTGTTTCAGATCTCTTTCACCGTATAGTTCAAGAAGGGTATTGAGATCTTCATAATGGTAGTTAGGAAGATTCCTTCCATGTTTGTTTACAGCGCCACGTAAAATGGTATGTGCCAGATCGTTACCGGAAGTATTGACTTCCCATCCCCTGTATATAAAAGAATGAGGCTGCTGGGCAGCATGTACGGAATTAAGCATAACGGAGAAGTCGCCGCTGGTAGGATTCTTCATTCCTGCGGGAACATCGAAGCCGCTGACAGTCAGTCTGTGCTGTTGATCCTCCACAGAGCGTGCACCTATGGCTACATAAGAAAGAATATCGGAGAGATAGCGCCAGTTTTCAGGATAAAGCATTTCATCCGCAGCGGTTAGTCCGGATTCCTCGATGGCGCGAATCTGCATCTTCCTCATCGCGATAAGACCGGCCAGAAAGTCGGGTTTTTTCTCAGGGTCGGGCTGATGGATAATTCCTTTATACCCCTCACCGGTAGTGCGCGGTTTGTTCGTATAGATTCTGGGTATGAGAATCAGCTTGTCCTTTACTTTTTCATTTACTTTAGAAAGTTGACTTACATATTCGCAAACAGCATCTTCATTGTCTGCGGAGCAAGGGCCAACAATAACGAGAAATTTATTGCTTTTGCCTGTAATCACATCACGGATTTGGGCATCTCTTTCTTTTTTCAGTTCATTCAGTCTCGCCGGTACGGGGAATTCGCTTCGGATTTCGTCCGGGGTCGGCAGTTTCTGTACAAATTCAAATGACATTCAAGTACCTCCCATGCCGCGGGTGGCGGCAGTCTTCATTAACATTCCAAATATGCGAATAATTCTTGCGGTCAGCGAAGCAAATGCGCAGACCTGCTAAATAGTTACGAAATATTACACATATAATACGAATTATAATATATGGAAAATATTTAAGCAACTGTTAAAATCAGTCTCTTAAGTATTTTCTTACGGCGAAGACACAAAGAGAGGTCTGCAGAAGCTGGCTTGCGAGAAGGCCGATCAAATATCCTTGGATGCCGAAAACAGGAATGGAGAAGAAAACAAAAAATAGACGGAAGATAAGGCTGAGCATACTGTATGTAAAAGTAAGGCCTGTTTTTCCGAGTCCGTTTAGAATGCTATTCAAGGTACTTGCTACATACATAAAGGGACAGATAAAGCTTAAAACGAGAATGAAAGTTCCAGCGAGGTGGCTTTCATACAGGAGCATTCCCATAAACCGTCCGGATGCCAGAAAGATTCCGGTGCATAAAAATCCCAATAAGAAACAATATTTAATGGAAGTTCTTACTGCTTTTTTTATTGCCTTCTGATTGTTTACCGCATCGGCCTCCGATACGAGAGGGAGCAGAAGTACGGAGATAGAGTTAGTAATGGCAGAGGGAAATAAAATGAGAGGAAGGGACATTCCCATTAAGACCCCGTATACACTCAGTGCCTTAGCGTTATCGTAGCCATAAAGCTGTAGTCTCTGCGGAATGTAGATGGCCTCTACACTTTGAAGAAAGTTAATGATTGTACGATTTAATGAAAGCGGTATTGCAAGGGAAAGGAGTCGTCTGGTATCATTAAAATAGACATAAAAAGACTGCCTTACCTTGGAAAGGATACCATAAGTGTTGGTTAGCGCATAGAACCGGTGATAAATAGCTACGAGGGATACGATCATAGAGGCACTTTCACCGATAACGAGCCCGGCTACTGCGAAGCTGATCGTAGGAGTCTGTCCGTGTGACTTGAAGATTTCATATAGAAGAAAGATACTTCCGACGCGAACTACCTGTTCTACAAGCTGCGTCATAGCAGGAACGAAGGTTTTACGAATTCCGTAGAAGTAGCCGTTAATACAAGAATGTACGGTAGCCATAGGAATGGACAAAGAGATAATGCGAAGTAGAGGCGCTGTACGCGGCTCGAACAACAGCTTCTCAGCAATCATTTCTGAGAAGGTATAGATGTACGCCATACAGCCGAAGGAAAGGGCCATGGCGATGAAGAATCCAACGAGAAGAATACGAAACGAAGACTTGTAGTCGCGGGTGCTTGTTTCGCTCGCTACGAACTTAGAAATAGCAGTCTGCATGCCGGATACTGTGACGGAGAAAGTTAATGCGAGCACGGGAGAAATGAGCTGGTAAAGCCCCATGCCCTCGGCTCCGAATACGCGCGAGAGGAAGATACGGTAGAAAAAGCCGATAAAACGGCTAATAAAGCCGGTAATGGTCAAAATAAAAGTTCCAAGGATGAGGGGATTCTTTTTCTTCATGTAGTACCTTAATGAATTGATTTGTTTATAAATATATGCAATTTGATTTATTGACAGAACATAAGAGGAGTGCTATAGTGAAAATACTGAATCCGTAGCGGGTTACTAGGAATTGAAAAAGGAGTAGAACAGTTGAAAGAATCAGCTTCTTTCAACTTGTGAAAGGAGATATAATCATGGGTGATTTCATATATTTAGATAATGCAGCCACCACGAAAACAGCACCGGAAGTAGTAACTGCGATGCTACCTTATTTTACAGAAGGGTATGGCAATCCGAGCAGTATTTATTCCATTGGCAGTCAGTCGAAAGAAGTAGTAACAAAGGCGAGGGAACAGATATCCGGCACCTTATCTGCAAAGACGAATGAGATTTATTTTACGGCAGGAGGTTCGGAATCGGATAACTGGGCGTTGATCGCAACGGCGGAGGCATATGAAAAAAAAGGAAAGCACATTATTACATCTCAAATAGAACACCATGCAGTATTGCATACGTGTCAGTACCTGGAGAAAAAGGGATATGAAGTAACCTATGTGGGTGTGGATGAAAATGGCGTTTTGAAGCTGGATGAGTTGGAGAAAGCGATTCGTCCGGATACCATTCTTATTTCCATCATGTTTGCTAACAATGAAATCGGAACGATACAGCCTATTAAAGAGATCGGAGCGATTGCGAAGGCCCACGGCGTGTTATTCCATACAGATGCAGTGCAGGCTTATGGTCATGTACCGATCGATGTAAATGAAATGAACATAGATATGTTAAGTGCCAGCGGACATAAGTTTTACGGGCCGAAAGGGATTGGCTTCCTTTATATTCGTACGGGAGTGAAGATTCGCTCCTTGATTCATGGCGGTCAGCAGGAGAGAGGACGCCGTGCGGGCACAGAGAACGTACCCGGCATTGTAGGACTCGGCAAGGCAGTGGAGCTTGCTTTTGCCAATATGGAAGAAAGAACAGCCAAGGAGAAGGAACTTCGTGATTATATCATAGAAAAGATCGCACGGGAGATTCCTTATTGCCGTCTAAATGGCGATAGTGTAAATCGCCTTCCTAATAATGTGAATTACAGTTTCCGATTTATTGAAGGAGAATCTCTTTTAATAATGCTTGATATGAAGGGGATCTGTGCTTCCAGCGGCTCTGCATGTACCTCCGGTTCTCTCGATCCTTCTCATGTACTTCTTGCTATTGGACTTCCTCACGAAATCGCACACGGATCGTTGCGGCTGAGTGTAAGTGAAGAGAATACGAAGGAAGAAATGGATACAGTAGTAGAAACAGTGAAAGGCATTGTGGAGAAATTAAGAGCTATGTCTCCTCTGTATGAGGATTTTATGAAAAAACATGGAAAATAAACAGCTGAATTATTCGGAAGCGGGTTGTAGGTATTTGTAACAGTGAGAGGATAGGACTGTTACATGTATTTAATAGGGATTTTGATTACCATTAGATATGGAGGAATGAAATAATGTATACAGAAAAAGTAATGGATCATTTTGAGAATCCACGCAATGTAGGCGAGATAGATAATGCCAGCGGTGTGGGTACGGTAGGCAATGCAAAATGTGGCGATATTATGCGTATGTATTTGGATATTGACGAAAATGGGGTTATCAATGACTGCAAGTTCAAAACTTTCGGTTGCGGTGCGGCAGTTGCTACGAGCAGTATGGCAACGGAGCTTGTAAAAGGCAAAACAGTTCAGGAAGCTTTATTAGTTACGAATAAGGCGGTAATGGAAGCGCTTGACGGACTTCCGACGGTGAAGGTGCACTGCTCTTTACTGGCGGAGGAAGCAATTCATGCAGCACTTTGGGATTATGCGCAGAAGCATAATATTAAAATTGAGGGATTGGAGCCACCTAAGTCAGATATTCATGAAGACGAAGAAGCAGAAGAGGAAGAATATTAATTCATGAAAAAGAAAGTAGTAGTAGGCATGTCGGGAGGAGTGGACTCCTCTGTGGCGGCTTATTTGTTAAAAGAAGAAGGTTATGACGTAATCGGAGTTACCATGCAGATTTGGCAGGATGAGCATGAAGCGGAAGTGGAGGAAAATGGCGGATGCTGTGGTCTCAGTGCAGTAGATGATGCCAGGAGGGTGGCACAGTTTCTCGATATCCCTTATTATGTCATGAACTTTAAACAAGATTTCAAAGATAGGGTTATGAGCTATTTCGTGGAGGAATATCTTCACGGGAGGACTCCTAACCCCTGTATTGCGTGTAACCGTTATGTGAAGTGGGAGTCCTTGTTAAAAAGAAGTATGGATATCGGGGCAGACTATATCGCTACGGGACATTATGCACAGATAACAAAGCTTACGAACGGAAGATATGCTATTTGTAATTCGGTGACAGCAGCTAAGGATCAAACCTATGCGCTGTATAATCTGACGCAGTACCAGCTTGCGCATACGTTAATGCCGGTAGGTGCTTATGTTAAGGATGAAATCCGCCAAATTGCCAAGAACTTGGGGATGCCGGTAGCTCACAAGCCGGATAGTCAGGAGATTTGTTTTATTCCTGATAATGATTATGCGGCCTTTATCGATAGAGAAGCGGACGGATGTGTGCCGGGAGAAGGGAACTTCGTATCGGTAACAGGGGAAGTTATTGGCCGGCATAAAGGAATCACTCATTATACGATAGGGCAAAGAAAAGGATTGAACCTTTCTATGGGGCACCCGGTATTCGTAACGCAGATACGCCCGGAAACAAATGAAGTGGTGATTGGTGAAAGTGAAGACGTTTTTTCGAAAGAGTTGATCTGCAATCAAATCAATTATATGGGGATGGAAGATTTAACAGCGCCGAGGAAAGTAACGGCCAAAATCAGATATGCTCACCAAGGAGCGCCCTGCCTGATAGAAAAAGTGGGAGAAGATGAAGTCAGATGTACCTTTGATGAGCCCGTCCGGGCAATAACGCCGGGACAGGCTGTGGTATTTTATGAAGATAATTATGTACTGGGCGGCGGAACGATTGTAAAATAACCTAACTGTTCAGTGTATCCTCACAGTTACATGTGAAGCAAATAAGCTGCGGTAATTCCATATATGCTATAGTTTGATGTATTCAGGCATTCGCCCGGCAAATATCGAATAATATCGATATCCGCACTCCTTTAAGATATTGGCAGCGCGATCAAAGGCTTTGGTAATCCGTTCCGGTGTATGGGCATCGGAACCAATCGTAATGATTTCTCCGCCAAGCTCCCGGTAGCGCCTGATAATACCGGTGCATGGATTTAATTCTTTTAAACCGTAGGAGACGCCTCCCGTATTGATTTCAATCCCTTTTTCCATATCGATAAGGCGCATAAGGATGATATCCAGAATATCTTTATATTTTTCATAGGAATAATCCTTGTCGCGATTAGGACCATAGCGCACTACATAGTCTAAATGTCCATATACATCAAAATTATGAAAGACCTTAAGGTTATCCAGGATGGAAGAGAAGTATTCGCGGTAAGCCTCCTCTTCGGACCTGCCTTCATAGAATTGCGGGAAATAAGGATCTTTCTTATTGCAAATATGAGAAGAGCCGATAACGAAATCAAAATCATAGCTTTTAACATAGCTTGATAATTTTTTCGCGATGTGAGGCTGCAGCCCGAGTTCGACGCCGAAGTAAATATTGATTTGATCCTTATATTTTTCTCTATATTTAATCAAGTCGAAAAGATAAGAATCGGTATTTAAGTCGAACATACCGATATCTTCTTCTTTTATATAGGTGTAATCGATATCCATATGTTCGGTAAAGCACATATTTTTAAGGCCGAGGGAAATTCCTTTTTCGATCATAACGTCCATAGGAGTATTGGAATCGCCTGAGAAAGAAGAATGAAGATGATAATCGGACAAGATACTCATAGTTTGTCCCTCCTTTTCGTTTATAGATAAAGTGTATATGATATATTTGAAAAAGGCAACGAGATAATTGTATTGCAACTGTGAAGGTAGTGAATATCCATATTATATTTAGCATTTCTCCTAAGATGTGGAAAGGAAATACCAATAAACTATAAAAAAACAAACAAAAAAGAAATATTTTTTATTTACGACTTGAATTATTTGGACAAATTAGGTAAAATGAATCTGCTGATAAAGTTTTGACAATCAGATACTTTGGTTGCAAAATAATATAAACAAATACATTTTTAGGAGGAATCTAAAATGGCAGTAAAAGTAGCAATTAATGGTTTTGGTCGTATTGGTCGTCTTGCATTCAGACAGATGTTCGATGCAGAAGGATATGAAGTGGTAGCAATCAATGACTTAACAAGTCCTGAGATGCTTGCTCATTTATTAAAATATGATACAGCACAGGGTAATTACAAATATGCAAGCGCTGTAGAATATGGTGAAGATTCCATTACTGTAAACGGTAAAAAAATTACAATCTATGCAAAAGCTAACGCTTCAGAACTTCCTTGGGGCGAATTAGATGTAGACGTAGTTCTTGAATGTACAGGTTTCTATACATCCAAAGACAAAGCATCTGCTCATATTGCAGCAGGCGCTAAGAAGGTTGTTATTTCCGCTCCGGCTGGAGATGATCTTCCTACCGTTGTTTTCAATGTAAACCATGAAGTATTGACAAAAGAAGATACGGTTATCTCCGCAGCTTCTTGTACAACAAACTGCTTAGCTCCTATGGCAAAGGCTTTAAATGATCTTGCTACAATCAAATCCGGTATCATGACAACAGTTCATGCTTACACAGGCGATCAGATGATCCTTGACGGACCTCAGAGAAAAGGCGATAAGAGAAGAAGCCGTGCAGGCGCTTGCAACATCGTTCCTAACTCCACAGGTGCTGCAAAAGCAATTGGCCTTGTTATTCCTGATTTGAATGGCAAATTAATCGGTTCCGCTCAGCGTGTACCTACACCTACAGGTTCTACAACTATTTTAGTTGCAACAGTAGAGAAAACTGTAACAAAAGATGAAATCAATGCGGCTATGAAAGCAGCAGCTACAGAATCTTTTGGTTATACAACTGACGAAATCGTATCCAGTGACGTTATTGGAAGCACATTCGGATCTTTATTCGATGCTACTCAGACAATGGTTGGTTCCAATAACCTTGTTCAGGTTGTTTCCTGGTATGACAATGAGAACAGCTATGTATCGCAGATGGTTCGTACAATCAAATACTTCGCTGAATTAGGCTAATCGTTCGTTATTTAAGGTATTGAAGACCTATAAGGGTCCGGTCTTATGGACCGGACCTTATTACATTTTTATAACTTAAAATGGAGGAAATAAATATGGGATTAAACAAAAAATCGGTGGATGATATTAACGTAAAAGGCAAACGCGTACTTTGCAGATGCGACTTTAACGTTCCTCTTAAGGGTGGCGTTATTACGGATACGAACCGTTTGACAGCAGCTCTTCCTACGATTAAGAAATTGGTCGCTGACGGTGGAAAAGTAATTCTTTGCTCTCACCTTGGCAAACCGAAGGGAGAAGCGAAACCGGAACTGTCTTTGGCTCCGGTTGCTGTAAAGTTATCTGAATTGCTCGGACAGGAAGTGAAATTTGCGGCGGACGCTGAAGTAGTAGGCCCTAATGCAAAAGCAGCAGTGGAAGCAATGAATGATGGCGATGTAATTTTACTTGAGAATACACGTTACAGAATAGAAGAAACGAAAAATGGAGAAGCTTTCTCTAAGGAATTAGCTTCTATTTGTGATGTTTTCGTTAACGATGCTTTTGGTACGGCACACAGAGCACATTGCTCCAACGTAGGTGTAGCAGAGCTTGTAGATACTGCAGTAGTTGGTTACTTAATGCAGAAAGAAATTGATTTCTTAGGAAACGCAGTGGAATCTCCGGAGAGACCTTTCGTTGCGATTCTTGGCGGAGCTAAGGTTGCGGATAAACTCAATGTTATTTCCAACCTGTTGGAGAAATGTGATACACTTATTATCGGTGGAGGTATGGCATTTACCTTCTTAAAAGCAAAAGGCTATGAAGTAGGGAATTCTTTAGTAGACTTGGAGAAACTCGATTATTGTAAGGAAATGATGGAAAAAGCAGAAAAGCTTGGCAAGAAGCTTCTTCTTCCTGAAGATACAACAATTGCAGCATCCTTCCCCAATCCTATCGATGCAGAAATCGAAGTATCCGTAGTGGATTCTGAGAACATTCCTGCTGATATGGAAGGTCTTGATATTGGAACAAAGACAGCAGAAGTTTATGCAGAAGCTGTGAAATCCGCTAAGACAGTTGTTTGGAACGGACCTATGGGTGTATTCGAGAATCCGGTTCTAGCAAAAGGCACAATTGCAGTGGCAAAATCTCTCGCTGAGACAGATGCAACAACGATTATCGGCGGTGGTGACTCTGCAGCAGCAGTTAATCAGTTAGGTTTCGGCGATAAAATGACACATATTTCTACAGGCGGCGGTGCATCCTTAGAGTTCCTCGAAGGAAAAGAACTTCCGGGTGTTGCTGCAGCTAACGACAAATAATAAAAGGCGAGCGATAAGTTCGTATTAACAGGAGATTATAAAAATGGCAAGAAAGAAAATTATTGCAGGAAACTGGAAGATGAATATGACTCCCAGTGAAGCGGTAGAATTAGTAAATACATTAAAACCTTTAGTAGCAACAGAAGATGCAGACGTAGTATTTTGTGTGCCTGCAATTGACATCATTCCGGCGATGGAGGCGGCTAAAGGCTCTAATATCAATATCGGTGCAGAGAATATGTACTATGAAGAGAGCGGTGCTTTCACAGGTGAGATTTCTCCTAAGATGTTAACTGATGTTGGAGTAAAATATGTAATTATCGGACACTCCGAAAGAAGAGAATACTTTGCTGAGACAGATGAAATTGTAAATAAAAAGGTATTAAAAGCATTTGAGCATGGTATTACACCTATAGTTTGCTGTGGTGAAAGTTTGACGCAGAGAGAACAGGGCATCACGATTGACTGGATTCGTCAGCAGATTAAGATTGCTTTCTTAAATGTAACGGCAGAGCAGGCAGCAGAGGCAGTTATCGCTTACGAGCCTATCTGGGCAATTGGTACAGGTAAGGTTGCAACTACTGAGCAGGCTCAGGAAGTATGTAAAGCAATCCGTGACTGCATTGCAGAGATCTATGATGATGCTACTGCAGCAGCAATCCGTATTCAGTATGGCGGTTCTGTATCAGCAGCAAGCGCACCTGAATTATTTACACAGCCTGATATCGACGGCGGCCTTGTAGGCGGAGCTGCTCTTAAACCGGACTTTGGCAAGATTGTAAATTACAAATAAGAATTATATATGCGGTGGTGCGCATATATAAATAAAGAAAAGACTCGCTTCTGTCAGTTGTTGGATGTAACAGCTTGATGGAGGCGGGTCTTTTTCTATATAGAGGTATTGGTAAAGATTAAACTGGATAAAGGTTGTGACTGCCTTCACGGTCCGAACGTGGTATGAAAGAACACTTCGCACCAAGAACTTCTATGTGTGTACAAAAGGTAGTCGGAAATGGACGTAAGCGCCCCTGACACGACGTCCTGTCGTGGCGGGGCTGGCTCGGCATCCATGCCTCACCTTACTGTTTCTTTGAAGTACACACTAAGAAGTGCTATGGTGCTGCGTTCTCCCTTTTCGTACCATATTCGGACCGTGAAGGCATAATTTACGTTATAGAATAGCCGACTATTCACTATTTCTTTCTTATATTCTCCCTTAAATTATTTAGAGAATGATGAGAAACAGAAACTTTCTTATTCGATATGTAGAAATAGCCTTACCTCTGACATGTTGGTTTTCTTTCCGTCGGCAAGCGGCGCCAGATTTTCTTAATGAAATCATAGGGCAGGCAGGGCAAACACCGCATGGAGGCGGTGTTTAGGCAGATTGGTACAAGGATGTACCTAGCTGCCGCCCCGTTCCTTGCCAATATCTTTCCGGTTTCATTTAGAAAATACAAGCCGCGCGCACCGGAAAGAAAACCAATGTGACAGAGGTAAGGCTTTCGACAACCAACAATCAATTACTCAACATTCATAATAAATATTAAAAGGATATAAAAAGAGGATATATAAGGGCTCGCAGTGGCCGCATATATCCTCTTTCTTTCGATTTATATACAATAATATCGTAAGCTAATATATCTATAAGTGCAAAATACAATTCAATTATAATGCAATCATTAAAGACAAATAAAGATGCACCGACCTCAGTCTTTTTTTCGTGCCAACTCAAACTCTTTAATTATTTCTCCGGAAGGTCCTTTGCTTAAAAGGGAGAAAATAATAATAAATGCGCAGGAGATTAAGAATGCCGGCAGTAATTCGTAGATTCCGAGAATGCCACCTAAGGTACCCCCGATCGACTTTCCAAAAGGCTTCACTATCAAGTTCCAGAAAAACACCATGATTCCTCCGGAAAGCATACCTGCGATAGCTCCTTCCTTCGTAGTACGTCTCCAGAAGAGGCTGAATAAGAGCAAGGGGCCAAAAGTTGCTCCGAAGCCGGCCCAGGCAAAGGAAACCACTTTAAATATAACACTGTTTTCATCCAGAGCAATTATCATACCGATTACGGATATAACAATGAGGATAATGCGCGATATTTTCATGACCTGCTTATCGGTAGCGTCCCTTTTCAGAATGCTCTGATAGATATTCTTAGAAAAGGCCGAAGCTGCAATCAGCAAATAAGAATCCGAAGAGCTAATAGTTGCGGCAAGGATCCCTGCCATAACGATGCCTGCTAACAGAGGGGGAAGCAAACTCTGGGATAATACGACAAAAATATTTTCCGCGCCACTGCTCGTCAATAAAGATGTCTCGGCCGGGAAAAGAATTCGTCCGATCACACCGATAGAAACAGCACAGAAAAGGGAGATAAGTACCCATACAGTGGCGATACGCCTTGACTTTTTCAGTTCTTCTGCTTTGCGGATCGCCATGAAGCGAAGCAGTACCTGAGGCATACCGAAATAACCAAGTCCCCAGGACATAGTAGAAATAATGGTGAGGAAGCCATAGGTAGCAGGTTCGCCGAATAAAGCAGCACCATTCGCAACTTGCTGCACTCCGTCAGTATCAAGTGAAGGGGATGCTGTAGTAAAGAAATTGAAGAAACCGTCAATTGCTTGTGCGTTGGTAACTACGGAAGCAATTCCGCCTGCATTTACAACACCGAGAACCAGTATCGCTGAAAGGGCGAATATCATAACAAAGGCTTGAACAAAGTCAGAAACACTTTCGGCAAGAAAACCGCCAAGGAAGGTATAAACAATAACGAATATAGCTCCTAAAATCATCATTGATTGGTAAGAAGTTCCGAATAACTTGGAGAAAAGTTTTCCGCAAGTTACAAAACAGCTCGAGGCATAAACGGTAAAGAAAATAAGGATGAAAAGAGAAGAAATCGTCATAATAACTTTCTTGCTTTCATGGTAACGGGAGCTGAAAAAGTCGGGGAGTGTAATAGCATCGTTGGTAATAGATGAATAACGACGCAATCTCTTAGCTACGATGAGCCAATTGATGTAAGTACCGAGAGCGAGGCCGATAGCTGTCCAGGCAGCATCAGCAATTCCGGTGAAATAGGCAACGCCGGGAAGACCCATTAGAAGCCATCCGCTCATATCGGAGGCCTCTGCGCTCATAGCAGCGACCCAAGGGCCGAGAGAACGACCGCCCAGGAAATAGTTTTCACTATTTTTATTCGCTCTTTTCATGAAAAACAAACCGATACCGATAATACCTAACATATAAAGAGACATAGAAATTAAGATTTTTATTTCATTACTAGTCATATAAATTCTCCTTAAAACAATTATTTATTTACAATAGGGATTTCGCTATTATCTTTTTCATCCAAATGCTTCAAATAATGGTCAGTCTCCTTTTTTATAACACCGGATAATAAAAGAACGGCAATTAAGTTAGGAATGGCCATCAAGGCATTCAATGTGTCTGCGATATCCCAGACGAGATTAAGGCTAATAATCGGGCCGACAACAAGAACTATAATATAAAGAATCCGGTAGGGAATACGAGCTGCCTTGCCGAAAAGATATTCAGTACAGCGTTCGCCATAATAAGACCAGCCTAAAATTGTAGAATAGGCGAAGGTAATAATACCGAATACAAGAATAATCGGACCTAAAATCGGAATCTGGTTAAATGCGAGTGTAGTAAGCTGTCCACCGTTATCAATACCGGATACGTCGATAGAAGGATTTTTCATAATACTGCTTACTAAAACGAGTCCTGTCATAAGGCATACGACTACTGTGTCCCAGAAAGTTCCCGTAGAGGAAATAAGCGCTTGTCGAACAGGATTCCTCGTCTGCGCGGCAGCTGCTACGATAGGTGCGGAACCCATGCCTGATTCATTCGAAAAAAGTCCTCTGGCAATACCGTATCTTGCGGCAGTCATAATTCCGGAACCGACCAATCCCCCGGCAGCAGCACCTTTTGTAAAAGCGAGTTCAACAATGGTCTTAACCGCAGGTATTATGTAATCGTAGTTGAGGCATAAAATAATGATACATCCGAGAACATAGAAAACAGCCATAAAAGGAACGAGTTTTTCGCATACGTTAGCTATACTTTTTACTCCGCCGAAAATAACGAGTGTAGTCAGTGCGGCAACTAAAATCCCTACGATGAGTCCGTCGATATGTAGGTTGTTTTCCACTACCTCCGCAATCGCATTGACTTGTACACCGCTTCCGATACCGAAGGAAGCGAGAGCAGCGAAAAAAGCAAATAAGATGCCGAGCCACTTCATATGTAATCCGCGTTCAAGAGCATACATGGCACCACCCAGCATTTTCCCGTCCTTCGTTTGTACACGATATTTAACAGCGATTAGCGATTCCGCATATTTGGTGGCGATACCGAATACGCCGGTAAGCCAGCACCATAGAACGGCACCCGGACCGCCAAGGGCGATAGCTGTACCCACGCCGATAATGTTTCCGGTACCGATAGTAGAGGCCAGAGCAGTTGTTAAAGCACCGAATTGGCTAATGTCTCCGGTCGAGTCTTCGTCCTTTGTTACGGATAGTTTAATGGCCAGTAAAGTTTTCCTCTGAATACATCTCGTACGGATGGTGAGGAAAAGATGAGTTCCTACTAATAAAATGATCATGGGAGGACCCCATAAAAATCCGTTAAGAGAAGTGACAATTGATTGTAATGTATCTAGCATAGTTTACCCCCTTAAAGTAGCATATTGTTAAATTTATCATAGGAGGTGTGGTATGTCAATGAATCATCAGTATAAATATGCATTAAGTAATGTATATGATTCACATATCAAATGGGATATTATTAAGGATTAAAAGTATAGGACTGGGAAGTTATCTTGTGTATCAAGAAAACAATAATTATGCAGTAAAAAAGAGAAAATACTAAAATATAATTAAAAAATAATTAATTTATCATAAATAGCATTGAAATATATGGAAGAAAGGAATAGAATTTGAACGGGCGGCTAAGTGGGGGTGGTAATTATATAAAAGAAAGGGGTTTTTATTATTAAGGGGAAAAGTTTGATTTATATATGCTCTGCCTTACTTATGATTATACTTGTATTCTTCCTTATAATGGATATGCAAGGCGAAAATAAAATACTGACTGAGAATGAGGAGCAAGCAGAAGAGGAAGTATCAGAAATCAGTATTTCTATAAAAAGTGGATTTTATGAGAATGATATAATGCTTGTGTTGATGACGAGAGAGAAAGGGCAGATTTTATACACGATGGATGGCTCCACACCGCAAAAGGGTAAAGAAGGTACTCTTTTATATAAGAAGCCTATCACTTTAGTGGCGGGGGAAGAGGAAACAGTCACTGTGTTTAAATATTGTATTGATTTCGAGGATGGGACTCAGTCAAAGATTTATACAAACACTTATTTTGTAGGAAAAAATATCGACCAGCGTTATAATACACTCGTGATAAGTGTAAGTGCTGAAGCGGATGATTTATATGGACAGGAAAGAGGTATCTTTGTAGAGGGGAAGCTGCGGGAAGATTGGCTGTTAGAACATCCGGAGGAAGAAGTTGAGTATCATACGCCGGCTAATTATAATCTTCGGGGAAGAGATAGTGAGAGAGATGTTTATATTGAGATGTTCGAAGATGGGAAAAGGATTATTTCCCAGAACGGAGGAATTCGAATTTCAGGTAATTTCACAAGACAGTCGGAGCAGAAGTCCTTTCAACTATATGCAAGAAGCGAGTATGATATACAGAATAAATTCCGCTATGCTTTCTTCGACGATCTGCATTCGTCAATAGATGACAGTGTGATAGGAAAGTACAAGCGATTAAAAGTACGTAATACGGGAAATGATCGTTCGGAAGGATTTATAAGGGACGAGCTTGGATTGACCCTTGCCAAAGAGGCCGGTTTTTTGGATACACAGAGCGTGCGTCCTGTGTCTGTTTATATCAATGGGGTTTATCAGGGACTTTATTGGATGCATTCTACATATGAGAAGGAATACTTTGAACAGAAATATGGAAAATACGATGGGGAAATGGTAGTAATCGGCGACAGTGAGATGAATATGATTACTGATTCTGACGATGAGCTTACAAATAAATATGCCGAAGAATATACAGAACTTTATAATAAATACAGTATGCTCGATTTGACCGAGGATTCCATATTTGAGGAGCTAAAAAATCATATTGATATAAGAAATTATTTGCAATATTATGGTATTGAGGTATATTTGGCTAATAAAGACTGGCCCTTTAATAATTTGAAGGCCTATCGATATGTGGCAGCAGAAGAGGAATATTTGGAGAATTCTGTATTTGACGGAAGATATCGATACTTACTGTATGATGTAGATACAACTATGGGGCTCGGTTCCGTGCGGGATACATTGGAAGAATCCCAAAGCTACGATACGCTCGTAAAAATAATGGAGAATAATTATGCTCCATTATTTACAGCACTGATGGAAAGGGAAGATTGCAGAGCTTATTTTGCCAGCTATCTTTGTGATTTGGCAAATGGTGCTTTTTCTGCAGAAAATGTCAGGCGCGTACTTGAGGAAATGGATTCCTTAAGGAAAAATGAGATGGAAAAGTATATTGAGGAGAGTATCAATAATCCTGATTTACCGGAAATCAGTTCTGTTTACCTTGAAATGCAGATGGATTGTATTAACGCATGGGCAGAGGTGACTCCGGATAACTTGATTAATAACATTAAGGAGTTATGGCAGTTAGGCGATACTTACGATCTTCATGTGTATATGGATGCAGGAGATGGCGTATTCATTAACTCGCTAGAGTTTAAGGAGTCAGAATTTACAGGAATATATTTCACGGGGTGTAATACTATTCTCTCTGCGATGGTTCAGGAAGGAAGAGAATTTTCCCATTGGGAGATAAATGGAACGATTTGGACAAAAGAGAAAGTTATTATTGATGAAAAGATGTTAATAGATGGAAGTGTAACCGTATCGCTTTACACGAAGATGTCCGGAAATGGTCTTGTTTTGGAAGAGATAAGGGAAAGCGAGGAAGGAGACTATATCGCTTTGAGAAATATTTCAGAGCAGGAAATAAATACAACGGGTTATTTCTTAATGGATAAAGAAAATACATCACATATGAACTATCTGGAGGTCACGATACTGGAACCGGGGGAACGAATTGTGGTGGGCTGTAAGAATTACAGCGGAGAAGAGTGTTTTATGAATGTGAATTTCAACCTGAAAAAGGGAGAGGAAGTTATCTTAGGGCATTCCAATGGCGGGATTTATGAGAAAGTAATAGTTCCGGATCTGGAAATGGAGAATGGAACATACAAAAAGGATATGACGACAAGAATATGGCAGGAAGAAAGGGGAGAATAGGATGGCGCTGGAGTATAGACAGGAAATAAAGTATGTAGTGTCTTCATCTCAGATGGCCCTTCTTCGTAGTCGTATACGGCCCTTTCTCACACCCGATGCCTATGTGAGAGAAGATGGAAGATACAATATTAGAAGTATTTATTTTGATGATATTAAGAATACCTGCTTTTATGATAATGAAGACGGTACCAGTCCGAGAGAGAAATTCCGAATTCGTATTTATAATGGTAGTGATGACAGAATCCTTTTGGAGTTAAAGAGGAAGGAGAGGGGAAAGATACGCAAGACATCCTGTGAACTGACAAAGGAACGATGCGAAGACATTTTTAAAGGGCGGATATTTTCCTTTGAAAAAACAGATCCTCCCCTGCTTAAAAAGTTCTATTTACAGCAGCGTACCCGTCTGCTGGAGCCAAAGGTAATTGTAGAATATGAGAGAGAGCCTTATACCTATCGAAATGGCAATGTGCGAATTACCTTTGACACAGATATTCGGTCTTCCAATAGGAAGGATAGCTTTTTTGATGACGAGCTGTACGCGAGGCCGGTTATGCCGGCGGGTTATCATTTAATGGAAGTAAAGTACGATGAATACTTGCCGGACCATATTTATCGAAGCCTCCAAGCGGGGCATTTGCGTCAGGAAACTTTTTCAAAATATTATTTATGCAGAAAATATAACATAGGGGGAATGAGAAGCAATGGGATTTAATGACGTGCTAAAAAAATCATTTGTACAATCGATGGCGGATAATATGAATTTTGGAGGTGTACTTCTTTCAATCGGGGTGGCCTGCCTAATTGCTGTTTATATTTTTGCCATTTATAGAATAGCGACAAAGAGGACTTTTTACAACAAAAGCTTTAATATATCTTTAGTGGCTCTGGCTGTTATTACTACTGCTATTATTTTGTCCATACAATCGAGTGTAGTAATATCTCTTGGTATGGTCGGTGCGCTGTCTATTGTCAGATTTCGCACGGCAATTAAGGAACCAATGGACTTGGTGTTTTTATTCTGGTCGATAAGTATAGGTATTATATGCGGTGTAGGATTATTTGAAATAGCAATTGTGACATCTCTTCTCTTGACCGCATTGATTCTATTGCTGGAACGGCTTCCGGTAGCAAAGGTATCTATGATGTTGGTGGTGGATTCCGATAATATTGATGGTGAAGAAGAAATCTTGTCAGTTATCGAAGAGTATAGTTCCCACATAAAGGTAAAAAGTAGAAATATGAACGCGCACAGCTTGAATATGGTAATAGAAGTAAAGGTAAAAGAAGAAGCGGAGTGCATCCGGGAAGTGAATGGTTTAAAGGGGATAAATAACGTATCGTTGATTTCTCAGGATGGTGAAGTGACTTTCTAAAATTACTTGACTTTAGAAAAAAAATGCGATATAGTAAAAGAGTTCGTAAGTTGGAAGACAGCACTTTTGAATCGAGTGTTGTCTTTTTTTGCGAAAGTAAATGATGGTGAAATGTAATAGAGAAGTCCAATACGGACAGAACAGGAGCTAAATGAGTAGTACAGAAAATCAAGTTAGTTATAAGGAATCGGCAATTGATGAAAGAATCATCCGTGCGGTAGAAGAAATGGGATTTGAATATATGACGCCTATCCAGGAACAGGCAATCCCCGTTATGTTAATGGGCAAGGATATCATTGGCCAGGCACAGACAGGAACTGGTAAAACGGCAGCTTTCGGAATTCCCTTAATTCAAAGCATTGATATGAATAATAAAGCATTACAGGCAATTGTACTTTGTCCCACACGTGAACTTGCAATCCAGGCAGCGGAGGAAATGAGACGTTTTGCTAAGTATATGCATGGAGTGAAGGTACTTCCCGTATACGGAGGACAGGATATTTCCAGACAGATCAGAGCTCTTAGCAGTGGAACTCAGATTGTAGTAGGAACACCCGGAAGAGTGATGGATCATATGCGACGTCACACGATTAAGACGAGTCAGGTAAAGATGATTGTTCTTGATGAGGCAGATGAAATGTTGAACATGGGATTCCGTGAGGATATCGAGACGATTCTCAAGGATATGCCTAAGGAGCGTCAGACCGCTCTTTTCTCTGCGACCATGCCAAAGCCTATTCTCGATATTACGAGAGAATATCAGAATGCGGATGCAGAATATGTGAAGACAACACCGAAGGAAATGACCATTCCTCTTATCAAACAGGCATATTATCAAATACAGCGTAAAGATAAAGAAGAAGTACTTTGCCGCCTTATGGATTATTATCATCCGAAGCGCTCTCTTATTTTCTGTAATACGAAACGAATGGTAGATGAATTAACAGAGCATTTGAAAGATAGAGGCTATGCAGCAGAAGGACTTCACGGAGATTTAAGCCAACACCAGCGAGATACTGTAATGAATCTTTTCAGAAGCGGCAGAACTGATATCTTAATAGCTACAGACGTAGCAGCCAGAGGAATCGATGTAGATGATGTTGAGGCTGTATTCAATTACGATGTGCCGGATGATATCGAATACTATGTTCATAGAATCGGACGTACAGGACGTGCGGGCAGAACAGGCCGTTCCTTTACATTAGTTGTTGGCAGGGAATCGTTTAAACTACGTGAAATCGAAAGAATATGCCATACTAAAATTAAAGAAAAAACAATTCCTTCTGCAGCGGATATTACTTCTGTAAAAGCACAGAAAGTGCTGAATGAAGCACTGGACGTGATGCAGAATAAAAAAATGGATAAAACCGTCGCATTTTTGGAAGAGAAACTTGCTGAGGGCGAGTATAGTGCGTTAGAATTAGCAGCAGCTTTTATGAAAATGAAGATGGGTGATGATATTAAGGATATTAAAATCGAGAAATACAGCTCAAAAGAGCGTGGTTTTTCCGGCAGGAAAGGTTCTGGATTCGGCGTTCGCAAAGGCGGCGACAACAGACGCAGGAATGACGGAAGAAGAAACGGAGAAGGAATCAAAGATAAAGGTTTTTCTGATAGACGCCGCTCAGATAAGGGCAACAGTAAAAAGCCACTGGACCAAAAAGGCGATAAGGTAAAGAGAAATCGCAAGGATAGAGAGACTCCTGAGATTTTCAAAGGAAGAGAAAAAAGCAGAAGAGAAGCTATTTAAATAAGACGATTATAATGACTAACGCTGTCCGTGAACTTAGGACAGCGTTAATTCGTTTCCATGGTCTTTCAACCATTTTCTGCGTTCTTTATAGTCGGGAAGAATATCTCCGACACATTTCCAGAATTCTTGAGAATGATTCATATGTATAAGATGGCAGAGTTCGTGTACGATAACATAATCGAGAATGCCGGGTGGTGCCAACATGAGCCGCCAGTTAAAGGATAGAGACCCCTTACTGCTACAGCTCCCCCAGCGTGTTTTCTGGTCTCGAATGGTAATTTTCATATTCCGCGCAGGAAGAATATAGGGATAAGCATTCATATAATAGGTGACCCGGCTTGGAATCCATTCTCTGGCAGCCTGACGATAACGCTTTTCGAGGGCAAGCTGTTGCTCTGGAGTGAAGTGATTCTTTGGCCGGTTGTTTTGTTGTTTCATAAATTCGGCAATTCTATCGGTGATCCAAAACTGCTTTTGGAGAAGAATTTGCTCCACTTCATAATCAGTTACATGAATAGGGATACGCACCCGTAAAATCCCGCTGTCATTTAAGGAAAGAGAGTATGTTTTCCTTTTGCTGCGAAAGATTTCATATTCGGCAGTTATCGTATGATTTTTTTTGTCCGTTAATAAGATTGTTCGCTTCATAAGCCAAATTATATCATTGTCAAGGAAAGTTTTCTATGGTAGTATGAAAAATGTTGAAAAATTTATCGTACAGGTATTAAATAGGGGGCAAGTTATGAGACGGGCAGAAACTAATACAGGAAAAGAAAGAAGAACTATGCAAGGGCTTTCGGTGAATGAGAAAAGGGCAAGACGAAAAAAAGCAAGACATCGAATTGTCATGATGCAGCGAGTGTTCTTATTTCTTTGTGTATTGGCTGTTATTGGTGGTGGTGCCGCTATTATTTGGAATTTGCCGGTTATTCGCCTGAATAGGGAGTTAAAAGCGGGAGAAGGGTATACTCAGGAGGAAGCATATGGGGAAGCTATTGATTCCTATGAAAATGCGTTGAAAATAGATTCCACTTCTGTAAAAGCTTATCGTTATATGGCTAAGGCCTACTTTGATCTTGAAGATAATATGCATGCGAAGCAAGTGCTTCTGGAAGGATGGGAAAACACTCAGGATGAAGGTCTTTTGCAATATTATTGTACTGCTATTTTAAATGAGGCGGTGGCAGAAATTAACGCCGGACAGTGTACGCTTGAAACAGCCCAGAAGATTCTGGGGGTATTGAAGCGGGATAGTAACAGTGCGGATGCGCTTCCATTGATGCACACGGTATATGAACGTATTACGAGTAAATTGAGAGAGGACGAAAGTAAAACCTTCTTTTTAGAGGAACGGGAAGAGGCTGAATTCGGTACTTTTAATTCTTATATACAGATAATGAAGGAACTTATTGAACTTTATGCGCAGAATCCTTCGGAAGAAATAAAAACGGTTATTTCCCAATTTGCCATGGTTGATGTTCCGGAGTTCCATATAAATAGGGAACACTTAAAAGAATATAAATCGATTCTGGACCAGGTGAACTCCTTCATAGAGACAGATAGCCGGAGTAATTTAATTCTCTGTTTGGAGAAAGAGGCGGAGGTTCAAGCTATTTTTGCAGATCTGTTCCTTGCGTTCGATGCGGGGAATCTGGAAGCGGCGAAAGAATTTATCATTTCCGATACTTATACCGGAATCCGTGATTCCTTTATCAACGGTACGATGGAATATTGGACAGGTGCAACCTATATTCCGGTTAGTAGAGAGTACGTTATTTTGAGACAGGAAAATGGTGCGTGGGCGTTTGAATATCCGGATTTTAAGGCGAATGAAAATACAGCCGGTATCATTACGGTATGGGGAGCTCAGATGAAAGATGACGGTGTACAACGCTCTGCAATTGCTTACGAGCCGGCAAAGGAATCGGAAAGTTATTATCCCCATACGGAATATGTGATCAGCTATATGTATAGCAATGTGCAGAAGAAGAATGCCTTTGAGGCAGAGATGAACTATCATTTGGAGACAAGAAGCTTTACAGAGGTTGGAATGACGACGATTATGATAGGCGATTGGGGTGGGCCTTATCAATGGCAGAAAACATATTAAAGGAGATAGCAGATTGGGAAACGGAAGATGCATTATAATCGGAGCGGGAGATTTTACCCTATCTGAGATAGAAAAAAAGAAAGAAGATTTATGCATTGCGGTGGATGGAGGGTATCTGTATTGTAAGTTACTTGCTATAGAACCGGATTTTCTGATTGGAGATATGGATTCTATCGATGAGAGTATGAAAGAGGAAATTGAAGAAATAAAAAGCAGGAATCCGGGAAAAGTTATTGAGTTAAATACTGAAAAGGATGATACGGATGCTTTGGCCGCCATTAAACTAGGTATCGAAAAGGGATATGAGACCTTCTTAATTTATGGAGCGATGGGAGGACGGTTGGAGCATACTATCGCCAATATTCAATGCCTCAGTTATTTGAAGAACAATGGTAAAAAAGGCTATATGATGGATGCCAACGTAATGGTAACAGTGATAAAGGATGAATCTGTCAAGTTTGCGAAAAGTATGGATGGATATTTATCCTTGTTTGCTCTTGGAAAAGAGGCAAAAGGGGTAACTATTAAAGGGATGAAATATTTGCTGGATCAGATAACGGTAACCAATGATTATCCCATCGGTATTAGTAATGAATTTATAGGAGAAGAAGGAGAGATAACAGTAGAAGAGGGAATGCTCTTACTGATTGTCACTTGGAATGAAGAAGAGCAGGAGGCCTGAAAAGGGCCTCCTGTTTTGAATACTGCATTGTGCATATAGGTTACTGTTTAGCCGAAGTCTGAACTGTAGCTTTAGTAGTGATACTGCGACATGTATAGATTATAATAATGTCCCTTTTTCTTCATAAGTTCAGCAGGGGAACCCTCTTCGATAATACGTCCGCTATCCACGTAGAAAATACGATCTGCTTTCTGGATGGTAGAGAGGCGATGTGCTACAACAAAAGAAGTTCTTCCTTTCAAAAGGTTTTCAATTCCCGCCTGTACGAGAAGTTCCGTCTGTGTATCGATACTGGAAGTGGCCTCATCCAAAATAAGTATCTTAGGCATGGATACCATTGTTCTGGCAAAGGCGAGAAGCTGCTTTTGTCCGCCGGACAGCCCGCCACCTCTTTCGGACAACTCGTAATCATAGCCTTTCTCCAGTTTTGAAATGAATTCATGGGCATGAACAGCTTTCGCTGCAGTTATAATCTCCTCATCGGATGCATCTAGCTTGCCATAGCGAATATTATCCTTTATGCTATCGGAGAACAAAAAGTTATCCTGTGTCATAATTCCCATCTGTCTTCTAAGGCTCTCTATGGAGACTTTTTTCACATCATATCCATCAACGTAGACATTTCCCTGCTGTACATCATAGAATCTGCTGATTAAGTTGACAATAGTCGTTTTACCGGCTCCGGTAGGGCCTACAAGAGCGATCGTTTCTCCGGGCTTAATAGTGAAGCTCACATCGTCTAATACTTTAGTGCTTCCGTCATAGGAGAAGGAAACATGTTCAAAACGTACTTCGCCTTCGATAGAGGGAATGTCGATAACGGAAGAAGCATCTGTAATTTCTGCTTTCGTGTCCATAATATCGAACACGCGCTCTGCTCCTGAAATATTCGTAATAAGCTGTGTATAGAAATTACTCAAGTTCATAATGGGATGCCAGAACATGGAAATATACGTACCAAAAGCGATGAAGGTACCGATAGATACTTTGTCTGTACCGATAATAATAATACCTGTAAAATAAAGCATTACCGTACCGACACCCCAACAAAAGTCGATAACAGAACCGAAGGCGTCATTGAGGCGAATTGCAGAGATGAAGGCATCTTTGTATTCTTTTACAAGTTCCCCAAAGGTTTGCTTCGTTTCCTCCTCCGCAGTGAAACTTTGGATAATACGAATTCCTGAAAAGTCTTCATGTACGAATGCATTCAGATTGGAAGACTTTTTTCGAAAAATCTGCCATCTTTTATGGGAATGATATTGAATAAGAAAAAGCCCAAGTCCCATAAGCGGGGTACTGATCAGGGAAGCAGCAGCCAATACCGGATGCTTCACGAACATAATGATCACTACCGCAAGTATCGTTATAAAATCAGGAATTAATGTGGTGACACAGTTGGAAAGTACATCTTTTAAAGAATTGATATCACCGATAATACGGGCGAGTATCTTTCCGGTAGGACGGCTGTCGAAAAAATGAAAATCGAGCGTCTGAATATGGCTATATAAATCCTGGCGTATGGTAACGAGGATATTGTTACATACTTTTGCCATAATATACATACGGATCTTAATTCCGGCTACCATTAAAATATTCAAAGTAAGGGCAAGGGCTATAAGTCGATAAAGCCCGGACATATTACCGACAGAAATATAATTGTCGATAGCCGATTCCATAATCAAGGGATTTAATAGAGAAACAAATACGCAATATGCCATAATCATAAGCACGAGTAAAATTTCTTTCTTATATTGTAAGAGATAGGAAAGAAGCCTTGTGAGCGTCTTCAGTTTGTTGACCTCTATCGTTTGTTCATCATCTTTAAAGGAATTAATGGGCATTTTGTTCACCTCCTTCATATTGTGCTGCATAGGTGGAATAGTAAAGTCCCTTTTCTGCGAGCAATGTTTTATGGGTACCGCGTTCTTTAATGCTTCCGTTCTCAAGAACGATGATTTCGTCTGCATGGACAACAGAGCTGATGCGGTGAGCAATAATTAGTTTTGTTGTAGAATTCAGTTCTTTTAATGTTTGTTGGATCATCTGTTCCGTCTCCATATCGAGGGCGGAGGTGGAATCGTCCAGAACGAGAATAGGATTCTTTTTAGCGAGAGCTCTGGCGATACTGATACGCTGTTTCTGTCCGCCGGAAAGCCCTACACCGCGTTCGCCGATAACGGTATCATATTGTTTATCCATCCGCTCGATGAAATTACTGGCTTGCGCTTCGAAGGAAGCCATTTTTACAGCAGCAGTGTCGAGGAAATCTCTTTTTCCTAACTTCACATTTTCATTAATTGTATCGGAAAAGAGGAAAACCTCCTGCATAACGAGGGAAATACATCCCCTCAACTGTTTCAGATTCATATCCCGAATATCCGTGCCATCAATAAGGATCTGTCCATCTGTAACATCGTAAAAACGCTGAAGAAGATGGATGATAGAACTTTTACCGGCTCCGGTAGCTCCCATGATACCGATTGTTTTTCCCGGCTCCACACAAAAGGAAATATCTTGTAAAATATCGATATTCGCTGAAGTATTGGCATCCTTTTTAGAAAAGGAGACATGAGAAAATTCGATTTTTCCGGCCACCTGCTCCAATGAGATAGGAGTATCCTTTTCTCTAATAGAGGGGGATTCTTCATAAATCTTATTTAATTTGCGATTGGAGGCGACAGCGGAAGAGAAGCTGTTAGTCAGCCATCCGAGCATTTCCATAGGCCATACGATATTCATGGAGTACTCCACGAAGGCACCGAGAGAACCGAGGGAAATCTCATCTTTCATAACGAGCATACCGCCGAATAAAAGAACGAGGAGAGGAAGAAGCTTCGTGATAAAAGAAAGATAAGGATAGTATGTAACGAATATTTTGGATTGCTTCATGTTAAGTTCATAATATTTCTTGTTATGAGACAAAAACTTAGTGATTTCAAATTTTTCTCTGGCGAATGCCTTTACGGTACGCACACCTGCCAGATTTTCTTCCGCTACTGTATTTAAAATAGCATTTTCTTCAATAATTGCCCCATAGACAGAATCTAGCTTCTTCTCCATAGCAATAGCGATGCTTCCTGCAACAATCATAAAGGCAGTAGGGAGGAGGGCCAGTCTCATATCCAAATTGTACATACAAAAAAGGACGATGGATGTATGTATTACAACTTCAATAATAAGCATTCCCACGAAGGTAAGACCGTCGCCAATTCGATCGATATCGTCTTTAATACGCGCCATAAGTTCTCCGGTATTGGTTCTTTCGAAGAAATCGGCACTCAGCGACTGAATATGATCGAAGAGATGACGCCGCATCTTGGCGGCAATACGGATACCGGCCACATCGAAGAGATATTCCTTCACATATTGAAAAATACACCGACCGATACCGATAATGAGGATACCCGTCAATAAATATTTAAGCTGCCAAGTCTGGCCGCCGATAATGACATCATCGATAATGCGTTTAGTGAGTTGGGGAGACAATAAATCCAACGATACGCTGATAATCATGCATAGGATAGCGAAAAGATAGGTAAATTTATGCTCGAAGATATAGGTTGATAGTTTCTTGTGTTGCGTTGGTTCCATAATGTTCCTCCTCATAATACATGGATGTTTATTAAGAATTCTAAAAGAATTTTTTTATTACATAAAAAAGCCCCGGCAGGAAATGCCGTGGCTTTTAATAAAAGACGCAATGGGGTAATAGCAGTGAATAACTCATAATAAAGTAATAAAAAATGCGGTCAAATAAATTTGAACCGCATCAGTAAACAGAATATGAGTATCTTACGATTAATTATTGATAATTCATTATCAATAATCATCTAATCTATATTACCGGAGGCAATTCCATTAGAACGGCTATTTAATTGATGTACGCCTGCTGCATTAGCAAGTAAAAACTTATCGTATAAATTCGTCATAACTTCGTCCTCCTTTCCTTTTATTTACGTGTAATTTTTTGTACCATTATTAACTTACTATTTCCCCATACTTTTGTCAACATATTTTCATAAAAATTATAAATTTCTTTTCGTTAACCTGTACTTTTTTATAAATTATATTTTTTTCTTATAATAATGTTCCAATCCCTGGATCATTTGGTATAGTCCCATTGCAATAAAGCAAAGGATAATAATAGAGGTTATGACCAGATTCAACTTAAATACCTGGGAACCATATATGATCAGATATCCAAGTCCTCTTCTTGCGGCGAGGAATTCGCCGATAATAACGCCCACAAGGGCAAGGCCGATATTCACCTTCATATTACTTAAAATAGTAGGAACGGAACCGGGAAGGACAACCTTTAAAAAGGCATCTTTCTTTTTGCCTCCCAGTGTGTAGATCAATTTAATTTTCTCTTCATCCACTTGTTTAAAACCGGTATAAAGATTGATAATGGAACCGAAGACCGCCACAGAGATTCCTGCGACAATAATGGTGTTTATTCCGGTGCCGAGCCATACGATGAACAAAGGTGCCAGAGCAGATTTCGGTAAGCTATTTAAAATGACGAGATAAGGCTCTAAGATTTTCGAACACCGTTTGGAATACCACAAAATAGTGGCCGAAACGATTCCTATAATAAAAACGAGAGCAAAGCTGATAATCGTTTCGAGTAAAGTAATGCCGGTATTAGAAAAAAAGGATAGATCCTTTACCATATCTATAAAGCAAAGAGCCACATTGCTCGGGCTGCTGAAAAAGAAAGAGTCAATATACCCTTTTCTGGCAGAAACTTCCCAGAGAGTGAGGAATACAACGAGAATAAGAATACGTGCCAAGGTAACGATACAATGATGTCTTTTATGAGAACGTTCATATTTCTCCTGATTACTTAGTGTTTTTTGCGTCCTGAGTATAGGTTTCATCGGAAATCTCCTTCCATAATTGATTGAAATATTCCCGGAATTCCGGTGCGTTTCTAGAAGCTAAGGGAGAATGATCGGAAAGCGTCAGGTGAATCGGGATATCACACTTAATGGTAGCGGGACGCTTTGACATAACGAGTATGCGGTCAGCAAGACTGATAGCTTCTGACAAATCGTGGGTAATTAGAATTGCTGTCTTGCCGGTAGAACGAATAATATTACAGATATCGGAAGAGACGGAGAGGCGGGTTTGATAGTCGAGTGCGCTGAATGGCTCATCTAAAAGAAGCAATTCAGGGTCCAGAACGAGAGTACGGATAAGAGCGGCTCTTTGCTTCATACCGCCGGATAATTCGCTCGGTTTTTTATCTTTAAATTTATAAAGATCATAATCCCTTAAAAGTTCGAGTACCCGATCTATTTTCTCAGGGGTGAGTTGTTTATTGATTTCCAAACCGAGAATAACGTTCTGATAAATGGTTCTCCATTCAAAAAGGTGGTCGTGCTGAAGCATATAGCCGATCTGGGGAGAAATGCCTGCTGTCTGGTGTCTTGCCGCCTGCATTTCTCCTGAATTAACGGAAAAGATGAGTTCGCCGTTCTCCGGAGCCAGCAGGCCGAAGATAATCGATAAAAGAGTAGATTTGCCGCATCCGCTCGGTCCCACAATTGCGAGAAACTCCCCTTGCTTCACTTGAAAGGATATATGTGATAAGGCGGGAGTTTCGCCATTTAAATTATGATAAGAATAACAGATATCTTTTAATTCTAAGATTATATTGCTCATAAAGTTATTTTTGATTAAGACCTCCTGCTAGATATATCTTATTATATGAAGAAAGAGAAATGGTGTGCCGCATACCGTTGAAATTTGACAAAGTATGTAATTTTTATGCATGGTTGAAGACGGCTAGGGTAAAGTTTTTGTAGGATATTAATTGAATAAAAAGAGAACGCCTCTTTGTGTTATGATTTTAACGACTAAGAAAAAATCGGACACAAAGGAAGGTGCTCTCTATGATTAAAAGTATACAACAGTTTGAAGAAAATGGGGCAAAAAATTTAACAGGAGTTCTGGAAAAGTTTTTGAAAGATCCTCAACAACAAGCAGAGTTTATCTATGGAATTACAGATAGTGTAGTACAGTTAGGACTGGACATGATTGCGGAGACTTTTGAAAGTATGGATGAAGAACTGAGAAACAGCGGATACAGAAGGAGAAACTGGGTCATAAGCAGACGAGATGAAACATCCCTGATTACCAGCCTTGGAACTGTGAGATATTGCAAGACACTGTTTAAGAACAAGAAGACTGGAGCCTGTGAATATCTGCTAGATCGGATCATGGGATTAGAAAGCCATGTAAGGATGACAGAAGATGCACAGGCGCAGATGCTTGAGGAAGCGGTCGACAGTAGCTATCGCAAAGGAGGAATCAGAGCCAGTCTTTCCGAAAAAGTCAGCAAACAGACAGTAAAAAATAAGATACATGATCTGAAATTTCATACAAAACCAGAAAAAATAGAGAATAAAAAACAGGTTTCCTATCTTTATATTGATGCAGATGAAGATCATGTGTCATTGCAGTATCTCGAGAAAAAGGGAGATATCACGAAACCTCGAAGCAACACCAGTATGCCTAAAATAGCCTATGTATATGAAGGTGCGGAATCAGAAGCGCCTAAAAGCGAAAGGTTTAAGCTGATCAATCCGAAGTACTTTGGGGGCATATATGAGGGAAGCAAAGGAGTAGAACAGTTCTGGCGAGAGATTTATGAGTATATCAGCGCCACCTATGACATGGATGCCATAAAACAGATTTATATTAATGGAGATGGTGCAGCCTGGATAAAAAGCGGACGTAAATTTATAGCCGGATCAACCTTCGTACTGGATAAATTCCATATGCAGAAATATATCACAGCAGCAACTTCGCATTTAATGGATTCGTCAGAGGATGCAAGAAGTGAACTGTATGGTGCCATACACAAGAGAGCGAAATGGATGGCATCCGAGACCTTTGAAAAAATCCTGAATATAACAGAAAACGAAGCACAAAGGAAAAAGGTAGAAAGTAGTATGGCTTATATCCTAGGGCATTGGGATGGGATCATGCAGGGTTTGAGAAATAAAGAAACACAAGTGGGATGCAGTGCAGAAGGACATGTGAGCCATATCTACGCAGACAGGATGAGTTCCAGACCATTAGGGTGGAGTAAGCATGGAGTTCACCAAATGGCAAAGCTAAGGATTTATAAAGCAAACAAAGGAAATATGTTGGAGTTGGTGAGAATGCAAAAGCAGGAGTTGCCCATAGCAGTGGGTACAGAAGAAAGAATCTATTTAAGCAGCGAGATGTTTCGATCGGAAAGCAAGCGACTGACAGAGGAACAACGCTATGTAGAAAGGATAACTCATAGCATTCCCTTTCCAGAAGTGAAAAAGATAGCTTATTTTAAAAACCACATTTGGGGATTGTAAAAAGAATAGAAAGTAGGTATATTGTGAAAAGAGGTTAAATCTAAAACACATCAAGGGGATTCTCTACCCAATTAAATCCTACAGTAAATTTACGCTATCTTGAAGACGGAAAAGATTGAAAAAATAAAGAAAATATGTTAGTATCAAAAACAGATTTAACGACGATGGAGGTGAATGCCATGGCACAACTTTGGGGTGGACGCTTTACGAAGGAAACGGATCAGCTTGTATATAATTTCAACGCCTCCATTTCCTTTGATAAAAAATTCTTTGAAGAAGATATAGAGGGGAGCATCGCACATGTGGTGATGCTGGAAAAACAAGGTATTCTTACAGAAGAAGAGAAGAATATCATTGTGAAAGGACTGACCGGCATCAGACATGATGTACAGGAAGGAAGTCTTACAATTACAGAGGAATACGAAGATATTCATAGTTTTGTAGAAGCCAACCTGATTAAGAGAATCGGTGAAGCGGGCAAGAAGCTTCATACGGGAAGAAGCCGTAATGATCAGGTAGCGCTCGATATGAAGCTCTATACAAGGGCGGAAGTGCTTCATATTGCAGAAGAAGTTTATGAACTTTTGACGACACTGCATACTATCATGGATAATAACTTAGATACGTATATGCCTGGTTTTACCCATTTGCAGAAAGCGCAGCCTATTACGCTGGCCCATCATATGGGAGCTTACTTTGAAATGTTCCGAAGGGATAGCCTTCGGTTGAAGGATATTTATGCGAGGATGAATTATTGTCCTTTGGGATCCGGTGCTTTAGCGGGAACAACGTATCCTCTCGACAGGAATTATACCGCATCGCTTATGGGCTTCGAGGGACCGACTCTGAACAGTATGGACTCTGTTTCGGATAGAGATTATGTGATTGAATTGTTATCGGCACTTTCCACTATCATGATGCATTTAAGCCGCTTTTGTGAAGAGATTATTATCTGGAATTCAAATGAATATCATTTTGTAGAAATCGATGATGCATATTCTACCGGAAGCAGTATAATGCCTCAGAAAAAAAACCCGGATATTGCAGAACTGATCAGAGGAAAGACTGGCAGAGTGTATGGTTCCCTGGTTTCTATCTTGACCGTGATGAAAGGGATTCCGCTTGCTTACAATAAGGATATGCAAGAAGATAAGGAATTGACTTTCGATGCAATTGATACGGTGAAGGGATGTCTTGCTTTGTTTAACGGTATGCTTAAGACGATGAAGTTTCATCGAGAGTCGATGGCGGTTAGTGCGATGAATGGATTTACAAATGCTACGGACGCAGCAGATTATCTGGTAGGAAAAGGTGTGGCATTTCGCGATGCACATGAAATTGTAGGCCGCCTCGTTCTTTATTGTATCGACAAAGATACGTGTATTGACGCCTTGAGTATCGGGGAGTTAAAGGAAATCAGCCCGGTATTCGAAGATGATGTTTACGACGCGATAAGCTTAAAGACATGTGTGGAGAAAAGGCTGACCATCGGGGCACCGGGAAAAGACGCAATGGAAAAAGTGCTCGATAGTAATCGCGAGTTTCTGTCAAAAAGGTGGATGGATGAATAAGTATAAGGAGAAAAGTAGTTTCCGAGAATAATTATTCGTTTATAGGTGGAAATAAATAGCATAAAGAATTATAATATGTTTAAGGTCAATGATTTGGAAATAAAAGGTTAAGAATAACAATTTTAGGATAAAAGAATCAAGTATAAATCTTAAGAAAGATGAGGAGAATAAAAATGAGCGACAGATTAAAAGTTGGTATTTTAGGCGGGACCGGAATGGTGGGTCAGAGGTTCATCTCTTTATTAGAGAGCCATCCATGGTTTGAAGTGACGGTAATCGCAGCGAGTCCGAGATCTGCAGGTAAGACTTATGAAGAGGCTGTAGGTGGAAGATGGAAGATGACTACACCGATGCCGGAAGCTGTTAAAAATATTGTGGTAATGGATGTAAATGAAGTAGAAAAAGTAGCTTCAGGCGTTGATTTCGTATTCAGTGCAGTAGATATGACAAAAGAAGAGATTAAGAAAATAGAAGAAGAATATGCGCAGACAGAGACTCCTGTAGTTTCCAATAACAGTGCACATAGATGGACACCGGATGTTCCTATGGTAATTCCGGAAGTGAATCCGGAGCATATGAATGTGATTGAGTTCCAGAAAAAGAGATTAGGAACAACAAGAGGGTTTATCGCAGTAAAGCCTAACTGCTCCATTCAAAGTTATGCACCGATTCTTACTGCATGGCAGGAATTCGAGCCCTATGAAGTAGTAGCAACGACTTATCAGGCGATTTCAGGTGCCGGCAAGAACTTCCAGGATTGGCCGGAAATGGTAGGCAATATCATTCCCTACATCGGAGGAGAGGAAGAAAAGAGTGAGAAAGAACCTCTTAGAATCTGGGGAGAGATTAAGGACGGAGAGATTGTTCCGGCGACCACTCCTGTTATTACCTGCCAGTGTATCCGTGTACCCGTTTTAAATGGGCATACAGCGGCTGTTTTTGTAAAGCTAAAGAAGAAAGCGACAAAAGAGCAGTTAATTGAAAAACTCGTTAATTTCAAAGGAGTACCTCAGGAATTAAAACTTCCCAGTGCACCCAGCCAGTTTATTCAATATCTGGAAGAGGATAATCGTCCTCAGGTTACATCTGATGTAGACTACGAAAATGGAATGGGGGTAAGCGTAGGACGTTTGAGAGAAGATAGTGTCTATGATTGGAAGTTTGTCGGTTTATCGCATAATACGGTGCGTGGTGCTGCAGGGGGTGCAGTTCTTTGCGCAGAGCTTTTAAAAGCACAGGGGTATATTTCTAAAAAATAAGAGAGGTATGAGAGGGCATAGAGGTATTGGGAAGGGTGACTATAAATGGATGAATTACAGTATCAGTTTGAACTGCTAAGTGCCATGGACCAGAAATTAAGTGTCGATGAGAAGATGTTTCAAATGCTCTGTAATACATCGAGCAGCGCGTTTTTATATTGTAGTTTTGAAGATGATATTATAAGGACTTTCGGTAATTGGAAACTTTTCTTTCCTATAGAAATACAGGAACAGAAGGATATTAAGCAATTATATGATTGTATTGAAGATAAATATATACTGAAGTTGAAGGAACTTCTGTTTCTTGAAAAGAAAAGCCGCAGAAATGAAAGTGCCGTAGTCCGCATGAAAGAAAAGAACTTATGGGTGAAATGTGAGACAGTAGTAACTTATAATGAAAAGAAAGAACCAAAAGAAAAAGTAATCCGATTTCAAAATATAACAAAACTCAAGAATCAGCATGAAGAATTAACCTATATGGCTTACTACGATATTATGACAGGGTTGTATAATCGAAATTATTTTGTCCGCCTTTTAGGTGATTTTGTCAGAAAAGCGGAAGAAGAGCGCAAGTGTGTGGCAGTTATGTTCATAGACATCGATGATTTTCGCAAAATCAACGATGGGTTCAGCATCGTGACCGGCGATGAAATCATACAGCAATTCGGTCAGTTCCTCAATAGTTTTTCGAGCAGCCACGTCATTGTATCACATTTTAATAGTGATATTTATTGTATTGCTGTTTATGATCCTTGCGGTTCAAGGAGTGTGGAACATATATACCGGATGATTCGTGAGCGTTTGCGATGGCCTTTTTCCCTCAGTAATGCGTTGGATCTTAGCATTACGGTTAGTATGGGCGTGGCGGAATATCCGGAAGCGACGAAAACAACACTGGAATTGATTAATTGTGCCGAAATTGTTATGTTCCGTTCAAAAGCCATGGGGAAGAATTCTATTCAATATTTTAACGAGCCTATGGTGGATGATTTTCGACAGAATATCAGCATTGAGAACAAGCTGAAAGAGGCTATCTTTGACAGAAGTTTTATGATGTATTTTCAACCGCAGTATAATGCAAAGGATAGAGGCCTCCGCGGTGTAGAGGCATTGATTCGCTGGAGGGACAAGGATGGTAATATGATTAGTCCATCTGTATTTATACCGATTGCGGAGAAGAATGGTTCTATTGTACCGATTGGCGAATGGGTGATTGAGGAAAGCGTTCGTACTTTTGCAGAATGGAAGAAGAAATATCAGCACAAATTGATTCTGTCGCTGAATATATCGTCCATTCAATATAAACGTTCAGACTTTGTCAGCAAATTGATAAAAACGCTGCAGCGCTACCATGTAAAGCCGTCCGAGGTAGAGCTTGAGATTACGGAAAGCGTACTTATCGATGACCTTAAGGAGATTACGAATAAGCTGATTGCTTTGCGCGATTATGGTATCCGTATTTCTCTCGATGATTTTGGGACAGGATATTCCTCGCTTTCTTATTTGAAGGGGCTGCCGATTGATACGCTGAAGATTGACAAGACATTCATCGATACGGTTGTTTCCGATAAAAATTCAAAGATAATTACGGAATCCATTATTTATATGGTGAAAAAGCTGGGGTTTGAGACAGTAGCGGAAGGTGTGGAAACTAAGGAGCAGTTCGAATATCTACAGTCGATAGAATGTGATAATATTCAGGGATATTTTATGGGCAGACCAATGCCTCCCGATAAAGTGGAAGAATTGCTTAGACAATTACCGAAGTCAAATTAATAGGATAAAGTTACGTAACAGTTACAAATTAAAGTAGGATAACTTGAATAATAACAGGCCCTGTCATCTTTATGGCAAGGGCTTGTTGCAAGAGAGGATAGTTTTTAAAAGTTTCATGGGAAAAAGTTTATATATTGCGGAAAAGCCTAGTGTGGCACGAGAATTTGCAAAAGCATTAAAATTGAATATGAGCAACAGAGACGGCTACATGGAATCTGAAGAAGCGATCATCACATGGTGTGTGGGCCATCTGGTAACGATGAGCTACCCGGAGGCATACGATGAAAAATATAAAAGATGGACATTACATACGCTTCCTTTTATCCCCAGGGAATTCAAATACGAAGTGATTGAGAATGTAAAGAAGCAGTTTGCCATCGTAAGTGGGCTGTTAAATCGCAAAGAGGTAGATATTATATATGTGTGTACAGACTCCGGAAGAGAAGGAGAATATATTTATCGTCTTGTGGAACAGCAGGCAGGAGTAAGTGGTAAACAAAGAAAACGGGTATGGATCGATTCCCAGACAGAAGAGGAAATCTTACGAGGGATACGAGAAGCTAAGGACCTATCCGACTATGATAATCTTTCCTCGGCGGCTTATCTTAGGGCGAAAGAAGATTACCTAATGGGAATTAATTTCTCAAGGGTGCTTACTTTAAGGTATAGTAATTCCATCAAATCCTACTTGAAGGCGGATAAGGCGGTAATCTCTGTGGGCAGGGTTATGACCTGTGTACTTGGAATGGTCGTTAACCGGGAAAGGGAAATCAGGAATTTTGTCAAAACCTCCTTTTACAGGGTAATTGCAGGGGTAGAGTCGGAAGATAAGAACTTCGAATGTGAATGGAAGGCGGTAGAGGGCACCAAATATTACAATTCTCCCCTTCTGTATAAAGAAAATGGATTTAAGGAAAAAAAGACAGCAGAAGAGTTAATTGCTTCGCTGGAGGAAGAACCAAGGGCTATTCCAGTCGTGGAATCGGTGGAAAAGAAAAAAGAGACGAAGAATCCGCCTCTCTTATATAACTTGGCTGAACTTCAAAATGATTGTGCCAGATATTTTAAAATCAGTCCTGATGAGACACTCCGCATCGTGCAAGAGTTATATGAAAAGAAAATGGTAACTTATCCGAGAACGGATGCCAGAGTATTATCCAGCGCAGTTGCTAAGGAAATATATAAAAATATTAATGGCTTGAAGGGATATTCTGAAACGGCAGTATTTGTTGAAGAAGTACTTAAAAGCGGGACTTACAAAAATATTGCCAAAACGAGATATGTAAATGATAAGCAGATTACAGATCACTATGCGATCGTTCCTACAGGACAAGGAATTAATAATGTAGGTAGCCTTCACCCTACGGCAACAAAGGTCTATGAAATTATTGTACGGCGTTTTTTAAGTATTTTCTATCCGGCTGCAATATATAGAAAAATAGCGCTTACGCTCTCCTTAAAACAGGAAAAATTCTTCGCCAACTTCAAAGTATTGGAGCAGGAAGGCTACTTGAAAGTTACAGAATTCTCTTTTTCTAAAAAGAAAGAAGAGAGAACGCTGCAGAATGAAGAGATAGAAAATACAGAAAATACGGAAGAAGGAAGCGATACAAAGGATCCTGAATTTATTGAGATGATACAACGTCTGAAAAAGGGAGATGAACTTTTCCTCCGAAAGTTCGATATTAAGGAAGGAGAAACTTCGCCACCTAAGCGCTATAATTCCGGAACAATGATACTTACTATGGAAAATGCAGGACAATTTATCGAAGATGAGGAGCTTCGGGCTCAGATGAAAGGAAGCGGAATCGGTACTTCTGCGACGAGAGCGGAAATATTAAAGAAGCTTGTACATATCGAATATCTATCTTTAAATAAAAAAACACAGATGATCACACCAACTTTGATGGGAGAAATGATATACGATGTGGTTGCCGGTTCTATTAAGCCTTTGCTGGATCCTGCTCTTACTGCCAGTTGGGAAAAAGGATTGACTTTGGTAGCGCAAGGAGATATCACGGAAGAAGAATATATGCAGAAATTAGATGATTTTGTATCCCGCAGAACGAATATTGTGAAGCAGTTAGGGAATCAAACTTCGTTATATGCACAGTTTGATATGGCAGCAAAAAATTATAAGAAATAAAGAAGGAGAATGCGATGGAACGTTTAAAAGTGGAAGCTCTTTATACAATTTCGGAGACGATTGCAACGGATATTTTCAAGGGAGTGACCTATCCATGGGAGGTATTGCCAAAGATTGGAGAATTCATTATCCGGCTGGGAAATAGTCTTCCGGTAGAAAGGTATGAGAAAAGAGGAGATAATATATGGATTGCAAAGTCTGCGACTATCTTCCCCAGTGCTTATATTGCAGGCCCTGCCATTATCGATGAGGAGGCAGAAGTTCGTCACTGTGCTTTTATCAGAGGAAATGCGATTGTAGGAAAAGGAGCGGTAGTGGGTAACTCTACAGAACTGAAAAATGTTATCCTTTTTAATAAAGTCCAGGTTCCTCATTATAATTATGTAGGTGATAGCATACTGGGTTATAAGGCTCATATGGGAGCAGGTGCTATTACTTCCAATGTGAAGAGTGATAAAACATTGGTCACGGTGAAATTAGCAGAATGTTGTGTGGAAACAGCTCTTAAAAAATTCGGTGCCATGTTGGGCGATGGGGTGGAAGTAGGCTGTAATTCAGTGTTGAACCCGGGAACGGTAATCGGGAAAAACTCCAGTGTATATCCGACTTCTTCCGTAAGAGGTTATATTCCTTCAGACAGCATTTACAAGGATAAGGGCGAAGTAGTAATAAGGAAAATCCAAAAAATATAAGATAATTTGAAATTGTACTAGATTTTTTGTAGAAAGTATGCGAGAATAATAGTTGCGATTATGACAAAATATTCACATGTTACATATTGAAAGGAGTTTTCACATGATTTATTCAAAGGAAGTTGAAGAAATGTGTATAGTAGCACAAGGCGTAAATCACGGCTGTGCTCCTATCCCAGAAGAAGCAAAATGGGTAAAGGCGAAAGATGTAAAAGATATCTCCGGTTTAACACATGGTGTGGGCTGGTGCGCTCCTCAGCAGGG
The DNA here is from genome assembly GCF_030863805.1 of Kineothrix sp. MB12-C1. Classification (NCBI taxonomy): domain Bacteria; kingdom Bacillati; phylum Bacillota; class Clostridia; order Lachnospirales; family Lachnospiraceae; genus Kineothrix; species Kineothrix sp. MB12-C1. The sequence continues at coordinate 170,516 of NZ_CP132957.1, read as the reverse complement.
TGCTTGTAAGTTGACACTTAACGTTAAAGAAGGTATTGTTCAGGAAGCGTTGATAGAGACGATCGGATGTTCGGGAATGACACATTCCGCAGCTATGGCAGCAGAGATCTTACCGGGCAGAACTGTTATGGAAGCGTTGAACACAGACCTTGTATGCGATGCTATCAATACCGCTATGAGAGAATTATTCTTACAGATTGTATACGGAAGAACTCAGAGTGCGTTCTCAGAAGACGGACTTCCGGTTGGCGCTGGCCTTGAGGATTTAGGAAAAGGTCTTAGAAGCCAGGTAGGTACAATGTATGGTACCTTGAGTAAAGGTCCTCGTTATCTCGAAATGGCTGAAGGATATGTAACAGGTATTGCACTCGATGCAGAAGACCAGATTATCGGTTACCAGTTCGTAAGCCTCGGTAAAATGACAGATTTCATCAAAAAAGGCGATGATCCGAATACCGCTTGGGAAAAAGCGAAAGGTCAGTACGGTCGTGTTGCTGATGCTGTTAAGATTATCGATCCAAGAGAAGAATAGGAGGACTTAAAAATGGCTTTATTTGAATCATATGAAAGAAGAATTGATAAAATTAATTCCGTGTTGAATAGCTATGGAATCTCTTCTATCGAAGAAGCAGAAAAAATCACAAAAGACGCAGGTCTTAATGTATATGACCAGGTTAAGGCTATTCAGCCTATCTGTTTTGAGAATGCTTGCTGGGCTTATATCGTAGGTGCAGCAATCGCAATTAAAAAAGATTGCAGAAAAGCAGCAGATGCAGCAGCAGCAATTGGCGAAGGTATTCAGTCTTTCTGTATTCCCGGTTCCGTTGCAGATACACGTGTTGTAGGTATTGGACATGGTAACCTTGGCAAGATGTTATTAGAAGAAGAGACAGAATGCTTCTGTTTCCTTGCAGGACATGAATCTTTTGCAGCAGCAGAAGGTGCTATCGGTATCGCTGAAAAGGCGAACAAAGTTCGTAAAAAACCTTTAAGAGTTATCTTGAACGGTCTTGGAAAAGATGCTGCTCAAGTTATTTCCAGAATTAACGGATTTACCTTCGTTGAGACGGAATATAATCCTTATACCAATGAGGTAAAAGAAGTATACAGAAAGTCTTATTCTGAAGGACTTCGTGCAAAAGTTAACTGCTATGGTGCAAACGATGTTTGTGAAGGCGTTGCAATTATGCACAAGGAAGGTGTTGATGTTTCCATCACAGGTAACTCCACCAATCCTACAAGATTCCAGCATCCCGTTGCAGGTACATACAAGAAAGAATGTATGGAACAGGGCAAGAAATATTTCTCTGTTGCATCCGGCGGCGGTACGGGACGTACCCTTCACCCGGATAACATGGCGGCAGGTCCTGCTTCTTATGGTATGACAGATACTATGGGACGTATGCACTCTGACGCACAGTTTGCAGGTTCTTCTTCTGTACCGGCTCACGTTGAAATGATGGGTCTTATCGGAGCTGGTAACAACCCGATGGTCGGTATGACTGTTGCAGTTGCAGTTTCCATCGAAGAAGCTGCTAATGCAGGAAAGTTTTAATTAATCTAAGCGGATAATAATAAAATTAAAAGGTATCGTAATCTCGAGAGGCTACGATACCTTTTTTATGATATAATGAAAAGCGTGAAATAAATTCTGATAGAATTTTCAGTAGATAAAGAAGTATGCAGCAGAAACTTTACGATATCGATGACTATATGAGGGCCAGGGATGTTCAGAAAACAAAAAATGAGAATGCTTCCATTAAAAACAGTATATAATATGCTATTTCTTCTTTTTATTATGATACCGATATTAATCGTATTAATTATTTCGCTTCTCGTGTTGAACCAGCAGTTTAAGAATCAGGCAGTTGAGAATATCAAGCGGGCGCAAGAAACGGTTATTACTGAACTTTTATCGGATATCAATGTAATGTCTATGCGTCTATCACATTTGATTTATACGAATAATAGTGAAATATTAGCTTATGCGGCAGGAACGGATACGGCGGATAGGGAGATTCGCTATATAAATGAACAGAAATTATCACAAGCGGGGAATCTGGCATTGGAACCGGTGAAAGATATTATTTCTGTGGGTTTTTATATGAAAAGCGGCAGGGATACTTATATTAAGAATGATATTCAACGTCCAGCAGAAGAAATTAAGGATACAAAATGGTATCAATCAGCACTTGTGAATCCCAATCGAGTATTTGTTGGATCTTACGATACAGGTTCAGTTAACGATCTTTTTATGGGCGGAAGGAAGGATATGCTCGTTTTAGCATTTGCCCTCGCACCGGATGTGATGACAGACCGCTCTCAGAAGATAGAAATGGTAACCTTCTATCATTCAACAGCAGCGGCGGAAAGAATTAAGAAATATAATCTTGATTATCAATCAGGAAAGAATAAACTAGGTATTACACAGATTACGAATAATGATGGTGAAATTGTTTTTTCTACGAATGAAGAAGAGGATAACAATTTTTTAAGCGGAGAATATACTCTCGTGAGGACACCGATCGAGTTTAACGATATGGCATGGTATATTGAGAGCTATATTAAGACCTCGCAACTTACTGCTGATTACTGGAAGAATGCAATGTTCCTTCTTTCTGCTGCAATACTGATTTTTGGGTTTGCAGCATATTTTTCCAGGTATTGTCTGCGAAGCATTGTAAAGCCGGTAGAAGAAATCAGCAGTGGACTAAGGCAGGTAGAGGAAGGGAATCTGGAGGTGCATATATCACCCAGCGGTCAATCTGAGATTCGGATGATGATTCATCAGTTCAATGCCATGGTAAGAAGGTTGAATGTGTTAATTAAGGAATATGAAGATAGAATGAAGAGTGTAGGAAAGGGCGCAAAAGACTATTTGGCGGCAATGATTCAAGGAGAAATGACGCCGGAAGAAGTAAACTCGATCTTTGGAGAATTTTTTGCGGAAAGCTATGCGATACTTGGCTTTTTTATAGAAGGATACCGTGGGGAGGAGAATGAGAGAAAGAGTGCTTCTAAGCTTGCTGATAGCTTCGAACGCAACCCTAGGTTCGCTTCCAGATGCAGCATATACATAGAACAGCCTTCCTTCTTTTTTGTGTATTATAGAATTAATGAAAAAGACTATCTGCCAGGAATTATGAAAATGATACAAGAACTGCAAAGAATCGGACGAATGGAGTTCGATGTGAAGATTTCGGCAGTAATTGGACAGAAGACTTTGGGATATACAGAGTTCGATTATCAAGTTACGGATATCAGGAATAGAATATGCCTTCGTCATTTGAAAGGCGAATGTGCAATTATTGATTTAAGTGATGAATCCTTTCATTGGGATGAGATTCTTATGTTATCACAAGAATATGGAAAACTGGCCGGAGCCCTTTATATTGCGGATGAGAAAAATATGGTGGAGGAAAAGGAAAAGTTATTCGAATGGTTTCGTGGTCATTCCATGGAGGAAATTTCAAGAAGGGTCAGCGCGGCTATTTTAGCGATAGGAAACCGATTTGGCGAAGATAATTCCAGTTTTTTTGAAGTGTTTGGAAAACAATATGACTATATTGAGAAATTTCGTAACATTGAAGATACTAGAAGTTTGAAAATATGGCTGACCAATTATTTTGCATGGATTATGGATTATTCCGCTTCTAAGCTTAATGCCTCAGAAACAGATATGGTAGTAAGAGCCAAGCGTTATATTACCGATCATTATGAAGATACGGAACTTTCTCTCGGACGAGTAGCTGAACATGTGGGCTTAAATGAAAAATATTTTACCAATCGTTTTACGAAGGAATCGGGAGAGAATTTCTCTTCGTATGTAACAGGTCTCCGGATGCAAAAGGCGAGGGAATTATTAAAGACAACTAGCTTTAAGGTATATGAAATTGCTGAGATGACAGGATATCATAATGTGGAACATTTCAATAGGATGTTCAAGAAGATAAATGGAATTAGTCCCGCTCAGTACCGGAAAACCATGTAAATACGCATGGTTTTCTTACGATATATCAGTAAAACTTTCAAAACATCAAGAAACGGAAAAATGGAAAGCTGAAGAAACATCAATAAAAATAACGATAAGAGATGGTATCATTTTCCCTTGATTGCTATGATTAAGCCACAAAATGAAAGGGAGGAATTGCTCAATGAAAAGAAGAATGTTAGCAACCTTATTAATCGGAGTAATGGCTGTATCTGCTCTTGCAGGATGCGGAAACAAGAACACAGCGGAGACGACAGAAACTCCGGCACAGGAAACGGTGTCCGAAACGAAGAAGGAGGAGGCTCCGGAAACACAGACGGATAAGACGGATTTAAGCGGTACCATTACTTTTGCAATATGGGATAACAATTTAAATGATTTTATCGAGGACAATGATATGGTAGGAAGATTTCAGGAGAGATATCCTAATGTAGACATTGAAGTTGAGAAAATCAAAGACGACAGCGAATATTGGAATGCGATGAAGATGCGTGCATCTGCGAACCAATTACCGGATGTAATGTTTAATAAACCTTTTACCTTATCGCGATTCAAAGACTATCTTGTAGATTTATCAGGAACAGAGGCAAGTGTGAATAACGAGTTGGCTTCCGGCTATGCCATTGACGGTAAAGTATTAGGTATTCCTATGACTTCCGGTTATGAATATGTATATTATTGGAAAGATATGTTCGCAGAAGCGGGTGTGGAAGTACCTACTACATGGACAGAACTGGAAGAAGCTGCTAAAACGTTACAAGATTATTATGGGAAAGATAATGCAGACTTTATGGCAATCGCTTGCGGATTAAAGGATGAATGGCCTGATTATCCTTATATGGAGTTTATGCCTGCACTGGAAGCCGGAAATGGACAGAATTGGAATACCATGGCGGGAGAGGATACTCCTTTTGCAGAGGGAACTGATATCAATAAGGCATACAATAAGGTATATAGCTTATTTACATCAGGTGTGCTCGGCAAAGATCCATTGGGGCTTGGTAATGATCAGGTAACTTCTTTATTCGCAGCTAAAAGTGCAGCGATTATTGCTTTAGGAGATTGGGGGCTTCAGAACATACAAAATGGAGCAGAAGACATTTCTGAGCTCGGAACATTCTATCTGCCTACAAGAAATACAACCTCCGATCCTTATAATGTAATTGTACAGGGAGACTCCTTCATGGGTGTAACAACACATTCTAAGAATCAGGAAGCAGCGATTGCTTTCGTGGAATGGTTCTACTCAGATGCATGGTATCCGGATTACATCAATTATGTATCCTCAGCATCATCCATGACAAACTTCCCTAAGGATAAAGATCCTGTATTGGCACAGGCAGACGAACTCACTCCTGATAAAGTATTGATTATGTATGATGGCGGTGGGGATGACTTTACAGCGATACAAAATGAAACAACTTTCGATTATAAGAAACTTGGTGCGCAGATGATGACAGATGGCTTTGACTTAAATGCTGCATTCGATGAATTGAACGCAAAATGGACAGATGCCAGAAGTAAATTGCAAATTAAGTAAGAAGGAAACGATGCGAGGACTGCCAAAAGCAGTCCTCAAATTTTCAAATCAAATGAAACAATAGAAGGAGCACAGTTATTGCTATGAGCAGATTAAGAAAAAAGAGGATGCAGTTCATAATAACGGCATTGGTCGTTCCTATTATATTATTAATCATATTTGTTGTCGTTCCGGCGATGGATCTGTTTCGTATGAGCTTCACCAATTGGGATGGCTATTCGGATAAAAATGATATCGTCGGTCTGGCTAATTATGTTTCCATGCTGAAAAATAAAGATTTATGGCTATCGCTGAAAAATAATGCCGTTTATTTCGTCATTCATCTTTTTATGATTGCGGTGGAACTTGGATTTGCCGTAATTTTGACAGGAAAACTTCGTGCTGCCAAGTTTTATAAGACGATGGTATTTATGCCTTACATTATCAATGGTGTTGCGGTCGCCTATGCCTTTTCTTACTTTTTCTCCCCGATTAACGGAGCCTTCGATGCTATTTTAGAAGTGCTTAATCTGGAGTTTTTAATCAGAAGCTGGCTGTCGGATCCAAAAATAGTAAATTATGTGCTGGCCTTTGTTTCCGTATGGCGCTTCAGCGGATATCACGTAATTCTTTTTATGGCAGCGTTGCAATCAATTCCTCAGGATGTGGCGGAGGCGGCGCGAGTGGATGGAGCGACCTCCTGGCAGTTATTTAAGTATATCCAGATCCCCGGAATTATGCTTATGGTAGACTTTGTATTGTTCGATAACATTAGAGGTGCCCTTCAAGTGTTCGATATACCCTTCGTTATCACGTCAGGAGGCCCCGGCTATGCGTCTTCTACATTTACGCTTTACACGATATCTACGGCATTCACTTATTCTAATTTCGGTCTTGCATCTACAATGGCTGTGGCGATTATGATTATGATTGTGGCTATTTATCTCGTTCAGAATAAAGTGATTCATGGGTTGATACTTAAGGATAGGAGGAAGGGTTGATATGATAAAGAGAATTTCAGAACAAGCGATAAAGCAGATTCTTTGTGTAGGCATGGTAATACTTGTCATGGCTCCGATTATCCTTACTTTGTTCGCCGCATTGAAAACAAAGGCTGATATGGTGGCAACTTCTCCTTTGCTATTGCCGGAATGGAATAGAGTTACCTTTGATAACTTTAAAGATGTTTTATCGAACAAATACCTATTGATTGGCTTTAAGAATACAGGTATTATATTGATAGTATCTCTTTTCTTTAATGTAATGTTCGGTACGATAACAGCTTTTATTATTGAACGATTCGAATTCAGAGGGAAAAAGCTTGTGGTATCCTTGTTTTTCATAGGGATGCTCATCCCGACTTTCGTAACGGAGATTGCACGTTTTCAAGTAATACAAGGGCTTGGGTTATACAATTCACTGGGAGCGCCTATTGTAATCTATGTGGCATCCGATTTAATGCAGCTTTATATTTACAGACAATTCATTTCGGGATTATCGGTTGCTCTGGATGAAGCGGCACTCATCGATGGCTGCAGTTATTTCGGATTGTTTATCAAGATTATTTTCCCATTGCTGGCACCGGCCACAGCGACCGTATGTATTATCAAAGCGATTAATATTATTAACGATATGTATATTCCGTACCTATACATGCCGAGAAACAAGCTGCGCACGCTCACTACCTTTTTGATGGACTATGCGAATGCACAACAAGGCTCGTGGCAGACGTTGGCTGCCGGTATTATCATTATTATGATACCGACTATAGCGATTTATGTATTTTTCCAAAGATACATATTGGCAGGTGTAGCGGCAGGGGCCGTGAAGGAATAAGTAAAATACAAAGATTTTGTAAGGAGGAAGCTTTATGAAGGCAGAGATTGCATGGCTGGATCAACCTGAGGTTTTCAGGGTGAATCAGCTGCCGGCGCGCAGCGACCATAAGTGGTACCGCAGCCAGGAAGAGTTCGAGAGAGGAGAAAGTTCTCTGGAACAGTCATTGAATGGCGAATGGAAGTTCTGCTATTCCATAAATGCGATGGAGCGTCCGGCGGATTTCTATCTGGAGGAATATGTAGAAGAAGGCTTTCATGATATTAAGGTTCCGGGGCATATCGAGCTTTCCGGATATGATAAGATTCATTATATCAATACGATGTACCCGTGGGAAGGACATGTATTTCGTAGGCCTGCTCATGCACTTTTACAGGAAAATACTGAGGCAGGAAGCTTTAGTATGGCCGACTATAACCCGGTAGGCTCCTACCGTAAAGAGTTCGACCTGGAGGAGGGACTTAAGAATAAGCGGGTTATTATCTGCTTCGAAGGAGTGGAACAGGCCATGTATCTATGGTTAAACGGGCATTTTGTCGGCTATGCAGAAGATAGTTTCACCCCTTCCGAGTTTGACCTAACTCCTTTTATTAAGGAAACAGGCAATGTAATCTCTGTAGAAGTACATAAACGCAGCACGGCAGCTTTTTTGGAAGATCAGGACTTCTTTCGTTTCTTTGGCATTTACCGGAATGTGACCCTATATGCAAAGCCGGATCTGCATGTGGAAGATTTCTGGGCGAAGCCTATACTTGCAGAGGATAATACATCCGGGAGCTTCTCTCTTTCTCTTAAGCTTTCTTCTAAGGATATGGAAAAGGAAGGAACTGTGATAGTGACTTTAACCGATAAGAAGGGAGGAGTCTGTTTGGAACAGAGGCTTCCTATGGGAGAAGAGGTTCAGATAGAATCCGTAGCTCTTAACGGTGTAGTTGCATGGAGCAATGAGAATCCTTACTTATATGAATTAGGGATAGTCTTAGAAACGAAAGATGGCCTGGTGGAAGAGTTCATTTCCTATCCGGTCGGCTTTCGAAGAATTGAGATTAAGGATAAGATAATGTTGCTCAACGGCAAACGCTTGATTTTAAATGGTGTTAACCGGCATGAATGGAGCGCTGAAAACGGCCGTTGTATTGGTCGGAGTGAGATGGAATGGGATATGAAGACGATGAAGGAAAATAATATCAATTCCGTCAGAACGAGCCATTATCCGAATCAGATTTCCTGGTATCATATGTGTGATCAAAATGGCATCTACATGATGGCGGAAGTGAACTTGGAGTCCCATGGATCCTGGCAGAAGATGGGGGTCGTTGAACCGTCATGGAACATTCCGGGAAGTATTCCCGAATGGAAAGATGTAGTGATGGACAGGGCGAAGACGAACTTCGAAGTATTTAAGAACCATACATCCATACTATTTTGGTCTTTGGGAAATGAGTCCTATGCGGGGGATAATATTGAGAGTATGAATCGCTTTTATAAAGAAACGGATGAAAGCCGTCTGGTACATTATGAAGGAGTGGTTCATAACAGGGCATATGAGGCTGCTATTTCGGATGTGGAAAGCCGCATGTATGCTTCTCCTTTACAGGTCAGAGAATATTTGGATAACGATCCGGCTAAGCCTTTTATTTTATGTGAATATATGCATGATATGGGGAATTCTCTCGGTGGAATGAAGTCCTATATCAGTTTGCTCGATGAGTATCCAATGTATCAGGGAGGCTTTATTTGGGATTATATCGACCAGGCGCTTTGGGTAGAGGATGAAGTGAGTGGTGAGAAAGTCCTCCGTTATGGCGGTGATTTTGATGATCGTCCCTCTGACTATGAGTTTTCCGGGGACGGAATTGTATTTGCAGACAGAATGGAAAAGCCCGCAATGCAGGAGGTGAAATATTATTATGGACTACATAAATAGAGAAAATCATGAGGAAGATACGATGCGTGTCGTATATGGAGATGTAGTGCTCGGGCTGCATGGGGAAGATTTCAGTTATTTATTTTCCTATGTCAAAGGAGGGATGGAGTCTTTAGTTATTGAAGGAAATGAATGGCTATATCGTATACCTCGTCCGGCCTTCTGGCGTGCAGTGACTGACAACGATAGAGGGAATGGATTTCCGCTTCGTAGTGCGATGTGGATGGGGGCGGATGCATTTATTAACTGCATTAATACGAAGCTATCGGTGGATGGAGGAGAAGTCACTCTGCCTATAGCGCCGGAAAACAACCGATATACGAAGAATGAGCGAGCTAAAAAGGTAGAGATTACATTCTTGTATGAAACAGTAACGACCCCTTCGACAAAGGTAGAGGTCACTTATGAAGTATTTGCCGATGGGAAGATACAGGTTCATGTGAAGTATCACGGGAATGATAGCCTGCCTGAATTGCCTGTATTCGGTATGCGATTTATTATACCTACCAAAGCGACCGGATATCGATATGAAGGTTTGTCGGGAGAGACTTATCCGGATCGGATGGCAGGAGGAGTTCCCGGTATTTATGAAGTACAGGGATTGCCGGTAACGAAATATCTGGTGCCTCAAGATTGTAATGTTCATATGAATACGAAATGGGTAGAAGTTCATAGAAATACAACATTAAATAATAGCAAAAGAAAAGAGCCGAATTCATCTTTCGGTCTTCGCTTTTCGATGCTGGAAGGGGGAGCGGAGTTCGCTTTTTCCTGTATTCCGTATACACCGATCGAGTTGGAAAGCGCCACTCATCATGAAGAGTTACCTCCGGCAAGAAGGACAGTCGTTTCTATCTTAGGAGCCGTACGAGGAGTGGGTGGAATCGATAGCTGGGGGGCAGATGTGGAGCCTGACTATCACATAGATGCAGGATCGGATATTCACTATTCATTTCAAATTAGTAAGATGTAAATATATATTATTAGAAGAAGCTGGCTGCGGCCCTATTAATTCGAGTAGATAAAATTAATAGGGTCACAGCCAGCTTTGGGGTGAATTAATATCGCTCGGAAAGTTTTTCATATAATTCTTTCCACTTTAAATTTGGCAAATTGTATTGACAATTCTATTATCCTTATATATCATAAGTAGTAAGTAGTAAGTAGTAAGTAGTAAGTAGTAAGTAGTAAGTAGTAAGTGGTAAGTAGGATGATTATGATAGAGTATAGGAAGGGAGACTGTAATGATTAAAGATTATACGATAAAGGAGCAGTTTGCTTTGGTTGCTTTGGACGGTCAAGACAGCAAGCATAATACACAGGCAAAGAAAGCTGCTGTGATTGGAATTGCTGTGGCCGGTATGTTACAAGAATTATTCATAGAAGAGGTCCAAACGGATGTCGATGAATTTCAACTTCGCTTTACAGAGAAGTTGAAAGAAATAAAACGGATGAGCAGCAGGAAGCGCCGGGCAGTAGAAAAAGAGATGGCATCGATTTTGGAGGCAGGAAAAGTTCTCGAAGAAGTTCCTAATATCCTCGGTTGTGATATGACTTACTATACGGCAAATATAACGATGCGTGAATATAAGGGGAAGGAAGAGATATATTTGAGGGTAACGGAAGAATTGCGTGCTATTATTCTGGAGCCGGGTGAGATCCCTTTGGAGACGATTGCTATCCTTTGGCTCTTTCGAGAGTGCGGATGTATCCATGATATCTTCTCCATTGAAGAGCAGACAAAGATACAAGCGAGACTTATTAAGCTTATGGCAGAAAATCCACTCTATAGAATAATTTTGGAACAGGAATTTCACAGCGGTGTAAGGAGAACTTATCTGAGCTTTCTTAATTGGAAACATAATCTTTTTAAGAATCCTTATCTAGAAGGCATTAATTTACTCTTTCCTTTTTTTGATAGAAGACAGGCAATTTTTATCGATATGGTAATTCTGGGAACGACTGTAAAAGACAGGCGTCAAAGTGCGATGCAATTTTTATGCGAACATGGTCACTCCTGTGAAGAGTTGCGAAGTGGAGAGGAAACACTTGTAAAAGTGGACAATAGATACTATAGAATATGGCCCTCTACCCGTTCATGTAAGTTACCGATTCAGGGGGTTGAATTATTGCCAGCGTATAGGTAGGTGAAAAATGTCCAGACAAAGAACAATAGAAAAGATTATGGCGTCGGAATATGTATCGATTGGAGAATTGGTTAGGATTACAAATTGCCGCTATAGTACGCTGAAATTTTATACGGAAGAAGGATTGCTGCCTTTCCGGCAGGAGGAAGAGAATTTGACCCGTAGGTTTCTAAGAGAAGAGGCGTTGCAAAGAATTGCAGAGATTAAGAATCTTAGAGAAAGTGGTCATAGTATTTCTGATATTAAAGAAATATTAACGAAGTAGAAGATATTAATTGCCAAACAATATTCTGTTTATTTCGCATTTATCAGTAATTTGTCATATTTCATCATAAAGTTCTCATATTCTTATAGCAATAAGAAAATAAGTGTGATAGAATATCAAAAATATCTATTATGGAGGGAGAAAAGATATGGATAAAAAAATGACAGGTATTGTAGCGTACATCACTTGGATAGGCTTACTTATTGCTATTCTTGCAGGAGATAAGGAAGGAGCCAAATTTCATGTGAATCAGGCATTAGTTATCTTCTTATTTGGTTTATTAGGAGTTATTCCTTACATAGGAGCAATTTGGTCAATTTTCATTTTTGTTTGTTGGATTATTGGACTCATAGCAGCAATTAACGAAGAGGAGAAAGAGGTTCCTCTTATTGGTAAAATCAGGCTCTTAAAATAGCAGGTGATAATTTTCTATTACTTGAATAAAAATAAAAACAGAAAAGTTTGCAATGCATAACTTTTCTGTTTTAAAAAATATGCCGAAATGAACGGCATATTTTTTATACCATAGGAAAAACCTCGCTGTAGTAAAGTATAAAAGTATTCACGCAGCTTACTCTATTGATTCGGAATAGGGAATCGTACCGCCATCATCGTCCTTGCCATGAAGAATGGTTAGAATATCGTGCATTCGTTGATTGGCTTGGTCATAATATTCCTTTGCAGTTTCAGCGGCAGAGGGATCGAATATATCGCCTTTGAAAGCTTGATGATAAAGCGAAACAGCATTAGTCATATACTCTTTCGCTTCATCTGAAAGAATCTCAATGGAAGAGAATTCCTCCGGGACAGGCAAAGAAGCCATCCATACAAAGCGTTCTTTCACGTTATCCAATGCGGATAGCAGTTCTTTAACAGAGTTTTCGGAGGTAGCATCTATAGCATTTATTATATTATTATATTCACAAATATCCGAATAAAAAGTATTCATACTATTTTTGTATTCCTCCAATTCTTTATGGCTATTGCATCCAGCCAAAAGAAATGAGGCGAAAAGAAATAAGAGAGATATAAGCTTTTTGTTCAAGAGATTCTTCCTCCATTGGCATAATGATGTATTCGAAAAGTATCGAGAAAAATAAATATTTGTCATATTAGAAATTACCATATATAGTGTATGAAAGCAAGAATACACATATCAAATATTGTAGTTTTTTTTAATATATGGTAGCATGAAAAACAAACGAACCTTTGTACGGGCAATTCGTGCTATACATATGTTCCGAAGACCTTGAAAGGGGTATAGCTGTAAAATGACTAAAAATGAATTTAAAGATTTGATAAAAGAGCATCCTATTTATTTGGATGGTGCCACAGGGTCAAACCTGCTAAAAAGAGGAATGCCCGCAGGGGTCTGCCCCGAAAAATGGATCTTAGAGCATAGAGATGTGCTCATAGGACTGCAAAAAGAATTCATAGAGGCAGGCAGCAATATTATCTACGCCCCTACCTTCACGGCCAATTCTGTAAAGCTTAAGGAATACGGACTGGGCGACGATATTGAGTGGATGAATAAAGAGCTGGTTGCCATATCCAAAGAAGCGGCAGATGGGCGTTGTCTTGTTGCCGCTGATATCACTATGACAGGAGAACAGCTTTCCCCCATGGGAACTATGGATTTTGAAGAGCTGATTGCGATATATAAGGAGCAGATTGGTTATCTTGTCAGTGCAGGTGTGGACATACTTGCTGTTGAGACGATGATGAGTCTGCAGGAGAGCCGGGCAGCGTTGATTGCCGCGAAGGAAGTCTGTGAGTTACCGGTAATAGTAACGATGACCTTTGAGGCGGACGGAAGAACCCTTTATGGAACGGACGCGAAGACAGCGGCCATTGTTTTGGAAAGTCTCGGTGCCGATGCGGTAGGAGCCAACTGCTCTACCGGTCCCGATAAAATGGCAGAAGTGATAAGAAGCATGGCAGAAGTCACTTCCATACCGATTATTGCGAAACCGAATGCAGGTCTTCCTTATCTCGATAAAGATGGCAATACGGTCTATGATATGAATAGCGATGATTTTGCGGCAGGAATGGCGATGCTTGTCGAAACAGGAGCCTCCATATTGGGAGGATGCTGCGGTACGACACCCGAGTATATTGAAAAACTATGTACTCATACAAAGGCAATGGAAATCAAGAAGCGTAAAAAAGCTGAGAAACGTTATTTGACCTCGGAACGTCAGGCGGTCGAATTCGGTCTGAATGACAACTTTATGATCGTCGGAGAGCGGATTAACCCTACCGGTAAGAAGAAGCTTCAGGAACAGCTTCGTGCCGGAAATATGGATATGGTTATGGAATTCGCGGAAGCTCAGGAAGCATGCGGTGCTGCCATTTTAGATATTAATATGGGAATGAGCGGCATAAATGAAAAAGAAATGATGCTTCGGGCTTTAGAGGAGGTAGGCGGAGTTACAAATCTCCCGTTGGCTATCGATTCCAGCCACGTAGAAGTACTGGAAGAAGCACTCCGGCGTTATCCCGGAAGGGCACTGGTGAATTCTGTTTCGTATGAATCGGCGAAATTCGAATCATTGCTTCCCATTGTGAAAAAATATGGTGCTATGTTCATTCTCCTTCCCGTCTCGGATGAAGGACTTCCGAAAAATCTGGAGGAAAAGAAGGAGATTATCCATAAAATAACGAAACGGGCAGTGGCGCTTGGTATGGATAAAAAGGATATTGTGGTGGATGGTCTGGTCGCAACGGTAGGTGCAGATAAGCGGGCGGCGTTGGAAACCCTCCAGACAATACGCTATTGCAAAGAAAATGGTTATGCAACGGTTTGCGGACTGTCTAATATTTCCTTTGGACTTCCTCAGAGAGGTTATATCAATACTGCCTTTTTAACGATGGCTATTCAGGAAGGGTTGACGATGGCCATTGCGAATCCCTCACAAGAGCTATTGGTTTGCAGCGCATTTGCAGCCGATTTATTGCTGAATAAGGAAGAGGCTGATATTCGCTATATCGAGCTGATAGGCGGTATTGAAGAGAAAAAGAAAAAAGAAGAAGCTCCCGGTGAGAATTTAAGTACAGTAAAACGTGAGGAGAAAACGTCCGGGAATGCGTCCATAATGGATGTTATATGGGAGGCTGTCTTAAAAGGAAACCGGAAAAAGATCACGGAATATACGATCAGCGCTTTGGAAGAAGGGAAAACACCGCAGTCTATATTAAATGATGCATTGCTTCCTGCTATTAATGAGGTGGGCGATCTTTTCGATAAAGGGAAATACTTCCTTCCTCAGCTTATCTCCAGCGCGGAGGCAATGAAGGCGGCGATTGAATATTTGGAGCCCCTTTTGAAGGAAGGGAATGGAAAGCAGGAAATGCCGGCCGTCATTATAGCGACGGTAGAAGGGGATATCCATGATATCGGTAAGAATCTGGTGGCCCTTATGTTGAAAAACTATGGATTCCGTGTGGTTGATTTAGGAAAGGATGTACCAAAAGAACATATCATTCAGGCGGCAATCGAGCATAATGCCAGTGTGATCGCACTTTCTGCTCTTATGACGACAACGATGCAGGAGATGAGAAAAGTAATATCTCATGCGAGGGAACAAGGTGTTAAGGCGAAGGTAATTATCGGAGGCGCTGTTATCACACAAGATTATGCGGATGAAATTGGAGCGGATGGATACTCCAAAGATGCAGCAGATGCCGTGAAGCTGACAAAGCGGATACTTCATATCTCAGAATAGGACGGAAAATAAAAAAGTGGTATTAAGAACATAAATAATGCCGATATACTATAAAATATAATATGATACCAGGGTCAAAAGATCATGGGTATCATGAGGTAAAAATACCTTTTAACCCCAACATCATAATATATATGTAAGAAAGGCATGGTTATTGGCATGGATAATCTGATATTAGAAAACGAGCAAAAGAAGGAATTAAGCGAACGGGAGCTATTGGAAGAAATTTTAAGTGAGAATAAAATGCGTACACTCTACTCTAAGGTGACTGCGATATCAGCAGTAGGAATTCTGGCAGTGGTAGTCGCCTGTATGTTTATCTTACTTCCCAGATTCAATGATTTTATTAACAATGCAGACGAAGCAATTACTGCGGCAAAGATTACGCTGGCAGAAGCTGAAAATGCAGCGGCTGGTTTAGGGAAAATGAGCCAGGATGTGATTCGCACGAGTGGAAACGTGGATACCTTCGTACAAGAAAATTCATCAGTACTCGCGGATACGATGGAAGATATCAGTTCTATTGATTATGAAAAGCTTAATAAGGCGATTGAAGACCTTGAGGCTGCTGTATCTCCGTTTGCCAACTTTATGAATAGATTTAAATAGTACGGTATGGTCCGGTGAGGATACATAGTGACTATTTATCCGGTCTGCGCAGTTACTGTGCTGACCGTAAAAATACATGGAAAGACGAGGGAATTGAAATGATTGGTGCAGATGCAATGGTAAAATGCCTGGAAAAAGAAGGCGTAGAGTTTGTTTTTGGTTATCCCGGAGTGGCAATATGTCCGTTTTATAATAGTATTTTGGATTCTGACATCCGTACAATACTCGTCCGCACGGAACAAAATGCGGCCCATGCGGCAAACGGGTTGGCAAGAGCGTCAGGAAAAGTAGGCGTATGCGCGGTTACCTCGGGTCCCGGGGCAACCAATGTGATTACGGGAATTGCAACGGCCTTTGCCGATAGCATCCCTCTTATATGTATTACAGGGCAGGTGGATAGCGAGCTGTTAGGAAGTGATGCTTTTCAAGAAGCGGACATCATAGGAGCGGTGGAATCTTTTGTAAAATACAGCTATCTGATTCGAGATGTCAACGAGATTCCTAAGGTATTTAAGGAAGCATTCCATATTGCGAATACAGGACGTAAAGGACCTGTCCTTATCGATGTGCCGATCGATGTACAGAAGGCAGCCCTTGCCAGATTCAGCTACCCGGAAAGCGTTAATATGAGAACTTATAAGCCTACCGT
The DNA here is from genome assembly GCF_030863805.1 of Kineothrix sp. MB12-C1. NCBI lineage: Bacteria > Bacillati > Bacillota > Clostridia > Lachnospirales > Lachnospiraceae > Kineothrix > Kineothrix sp. MB12-C1. Next base: position 153,848 of record NZ_CP132957.1, on the reverse strand, counting down.
AAAAGGAAACATGGCTCAGATAAAAAAGGTGGCAAAGGAACTGGAAAAAGCAAAGAAACCCTTAATTTGTGCCGGTGGCGGAGTATCTCTTAGCAATGCAGAAGAAGAGTTAAGAGCATTTGCGGAAAAATATAGCATTCCGGTAGTATCCACGATGATGGGAATCGGTATTATGCCCACCGGACATCCGATGTATTATGGAATGGTAGGAAATAACGGCACGCCTTGTGCTAATCGTGCATTAAAAGAGTCGGATTTGCTCATTGTAGTAGGGGCTAGGGTGGCGGACAGAGCAGTCAGCCATCCCAATATGATTACGAATTATAAGGTGTTAATACATATCGATGTGGATCCGGTAGAAATAGGGAAGAATGTAGGGCCTCATATCCCCCTTGTTGGAGATGCAGGACATATCTTTAAAGATTTGGAACAGCAAGAAATGATTTGTGAACATGAAGAATGGGTGAAGGCGTTGGACGAGCATAGAGAGTCTATGGTAATTAGGCGTAACCCGAACAAAGATTATGTGGATCCGGCAAAGTTCATTACAAGACTTTCTGAGAAAATGCAGGATGACGGTATCTATGTTGCAGATGTAGGCCAGAACCAGATTTGGTCCTGTGCATATCATGTTGTAAAAAAAGGTCGTTTCTTAACTTCCGGAGGAATGGGAACTATGGGATATTCTATTCCTGCGGCGATAGGAGCTAAGATTGCTGATAAGAAAAAGCAGGTGGTGGCTGTATGCGGTGATGGTTCCTTCCAGATGTCTATGATGGAATTGGCGACGATGCAACAGCATGGAATCCAGGTTAAAATCGTAGTATTGAAGAATAATTACCTGGGAATGGTGAGGGAATATCAGCATTATACCTATAAGGATAACTATTCTGTTGTAGATTTATCAGGAAGCCCTGATTTAGAGAAATTGGCATCCGCGTATGAGTTGGATTTCCTTCGTCTGTGCGATATGGAAAAGGCAGAAGAAACTATTGATGCATTCTTAAAAGAGGATAAATCCATGTTGTTGGAATGCTTGATAGATCCGATGGATTTAGTAAAATAGGAGGACGAATGAGATGAAAAGAATATATTCCGTACTGGTAGAAAACCGCTCGGGCGTTCTCTGTAAAGTGGCCGGTCTTTTTTCCAGAAGATGCTTTAATATCGATTCTTTAGCCGTAGGAGAAACTGACGATTCCACAGTGTCTTGTATGACGATCGTAAGCAGTGGTGATGAGAGAACGATTGAACAGATAGAAAAACAATTAAATAAAAAGTTAGACGTTATTAAAGTAAAAACTTTCGATGAAAGTGCGAGCATTAGCAGAGAGCTTATGCTGATTAAGGTAAAATACAATAAAAATAACCGGCGCGATATTATGGAAAATTGTGATATTATGAAAGCTCAAATTGTAGATATGTCGAAAAATATGATGATTATTCAGATTTGTGATGTGCCGGAACGTATTCAGCTATTCATTAATATGTTACAGTCTATCAGTATTGTAGAAGTTGCGAGAACTGGTACTTTGGCCCTTCAAAAATGCAAAGATATGGAATAAGATAGAATTGCTGTAAATATATATTTTGCAATTCAACGAGTTAAAGTCTTAGAGAATTAAAGCATTTTTGTTGACTTTTATAAATAGTATTGTTAAAATAGATGTCAATCGACAAATGAGAATGGAGGACGTTCCATGCGTAAGAAAGTATTTCAGCTTTTGGTAGATAATACATCTGGTGTTTTAAGCAGAATATCGGGTCTGTTTTCCAGACGCGGTTACAACATTGAGAGCATTACAGCGGGAGAGACCGCAGATGCCAGATATACAAGAATTACAATTGTAGCTTCGGGTGATGATGAAATATTGGATCAGATAGAAAAGCAGGTAGCGAAACTTGTCGATGTAAGGGACATTAAGGTTTTGGAACCGGACGACAGCGTGTATAGAGAACTTGTTCTCATTAAGGTGAAAGCGGAGGCGAAAGAAAGACAAGCCGTGATTGCCATAGCGGATGTATTCCGTGCCAAGATTATCGATGTTGCTTCAGAAAGTCTTATTATCGAATTGACCGGGGCACAGTCTAAGATTGAAGCTTTTATAAGCCTTTTAGATGGCTATGATATCCTCGAACTAGCAAGAACCGGAATTACGGGACTTGGACGAGGCAGCCACAACGTTACTTATTTATAATCTGTTAGCTCTTAGGGAAGAACCCTTTCAGTTATAAAATTATTTTAAATTACTTAATTTAATGGAGGAAAAAGAAATGGCAAATATCTATTATCAGGAAGATTGCAACCTTTCCATCTTAGATGGGAAAACAATTGCCGTGATTGGTTATGGCAGCCAGGGACATGCACACGCACTCAATGCAAAGGAATCGGGATGCAATGTCATTATTGGTCTTTATGAAGGTTCTAAATCTTGGGCAAAAGCACAGGCGCAGGGATTTGAGGTATATACAGCAGCGGAAGCGGCTAAGAAAGCGGACATTATCATGATTCTCATTAACGACGAGCTTCAAGCTCAGACTTATAGAGAGTCCATTGAACCCAACCTCGAGGCGGGCAATATGCTTATGTTCGCACACGGCTTCAACATTCATTTCGGACAGATTGTTGCTCCGGCAGACGTAGATGTAACTATGATTGCTCCGAAAGGACCGGGACATACTGTAAGAAGCGAATATCAGGAAGGTAAAGGTGTTCCCAGTCTTGTGGCAGTGCACCAGGATGCAACAGGCAAGGCATTGGATATCGCTCTGGCATATGCCGCGGCAATCGGTGGTGCAAGAGCAGGTGTTCTTGAGACTACGTTCCGTACGGAAACGGAGACAGACCTTTTCGGTGAGCAGGCAGTTCTTTGCGGTGGTGTTTGTGCGCTTATGCAGGCAGGCTTCGAAACATTAGTGGAAGCAGGATATGATGAAAGAAATGCATATTTCGAATGTATCCATGAAATGAAGCTGATTGTAGATCTTATTTATCAGTCAGGATTCGAAGGAATGAGATATTCCATCTCCAATACTGCAGAATATGGTGATTACATTACAGGACCTAAGATCATTACAGAAGATACGAAGAAGGCAATGAAGAAAGTGCTTTCCGATATTCAGGACGGAACTTTTGCGAAAGATTTCCTTCTCGATATGTCACAGGCCGGAGGACAGGCACATTTCAAAGCCATGAGAAAATTAGCGACTGAGCATTCTTCTGAGACAGTAGGTAAAGAGATTCGCAGCCTTTATAGCTGGAACAATGAAAGTAACAAATTAATTAATAATTAATCTTAAGGCATTGTAAGGAATATATTTCCTACAATGCCTTATTTATTAATGAATTATTATTTTAGCACAGCCTTTTGGGGCAGCTTTCTTGTTGCCTTTGTATTTTATGGGAATCCTAATAATGAAAGGAGTGATTCTAATGAAAATTCTAAGAAAAAGCAGTGTCCAACTTCAACAAAGAAAGAATGAAAGCGAAAAGAACCTGCGTAACTATGCTTTTCTTCGTTTGGAAGACTTATACGTGACGCTTTCGTCTTCGCCCTCCGGTCTTAACGCTGAACAGGTTGAAAAGCGACAGGAAGAGTATGGCAAGAATGTAATCACATCAGGCCAAAACAATACCATGCGGCACCGACTGAGGGAGTCAGTTATAAATCCATTTAATATAGTGTTGTTCATCATTGCTCTCATAACATTATTTACAGACGTTATTTATTCCTCACGCCCTGATTATTTAACCGTTAGTATTATTTTATCGTTAATCGCTTTATCCAGTTTGGTAGCCTTTGTACAAGGGGAGCGTTCGAATGCGGCTGCGGAGAAACTGTCAAAAATGATTTCTAACAAAGCAGATGTCTTGAGAGATGGTGAACAGATTGAAATTTTAATAGATGAAATTGTACCGGGAGATATTGTACGTCTTTCTTCGGGAGATATGATTCCGGCGGATATACGATTCCTTTCAGCAAAAGACGCATTTGTGGCGCAGGCGGCGCTCACAGGGGAATCCAATCCGATCGAGAAGTTTGCAGACATCCGCTCAGCCTTAGATGATGCGCTGACTGATATAAAAAATATTGGATTTATGGGTTCTAACATGGTGAGCGGCAGTGCAACAGGAATTGTTCTGGCCACGAGTAATGAAACCTATATCGGCTCTATGGCAGAATCTCTGTCTGGGGACAGGGCAAAAAATAGTTTTGAACGCGGTGTTGATTCGGTGAGCAGGCTGCTCATTCGTCTTATGATTATCATGGTGCCTGTAGTACTGCTTATTAACGGATTTACCAAAGGCGACTGGAGCAGCGCGATTCTATTTGCTATTACAATTGCAGTAGGGCTTACGCCTGAAATGCTGCCGGTCATTATGACATCTACGTTAGCCAAGGGTGCGGTTTCCATGTCGAAACATCAAGTGATCGTCAAAACACTGGGAGCGATACAAACATTCGGAGAAATGGATATTCTATGTACCGACAAGACGGGTACGTTGACCGAAGACCGAATTGTATTGGAAAGATATATGAATGCTTCAGGCGAGGATGATGCCCGTATTCTTCGACACGCCTATCTGAACAGCCATTTTCAGACGGGGCTTAAAAACCTGATCGATTTAGCCATCATAAATCGAGCTGTGGAGAATAACCTTAGAAGTGTTTTGGCGGCCTATACGCGTATAGATGAAATTCCATTTGATTTTTCACGCCGCAGAATGAGTGTGGTTTTAGAAGATAAAAGCGGTAAACGCCAGCTTGTTACCAAAGGGGCGGTAGATGAAATGCTGGATATTTGTTCTTTTGTGGAATGGAATGACCAGATTGTTGAATTGACGGAAGATATGTGCAAACGTGTTCGAATTACCTATGAAAAGCATAATGCCGATGGCCTGCGTATGATTGCCGTAGCACAGAAAAATGAAGTGCCGGGTATTGAAGTTTTCAGCGTAGACGATGAGTGTGACATGGTTTTAATAGGATTTGTAGGCTTCCTTGATCCACCTAAGGAAAGCGCACAGGCAGCGATTCTTGCATTGCGTGAGCATGGTGTTCGTACCGTAGTTCTAACAGGCGACAGCGAAGGAGTTGCGGTGAAGGTTTGCGGTAAGGTTGGTGTCGAATCCGAACATTTCCTTTCAGGGAAAGATGTTGAATCAATGGACGATGCGGCGCTGCTGGCTGCCGTTAATACATGCAATCTTTTTGCGAAGTTGTCACCTTCGCAAAAGGAACGAGTGGTCAAGGCATTTCAGGCGAACGGGCATACGGTAGGTTACATGGGCGATGGAATTAATGATGCGCCGCCATTACGGCAAGCAGATGTCGGCATTTCAGTAGATTCTGCTGTTGATATCGCAAAAGAAACCGCCGATATAATCTTGCTTAAAAAGGACTTAATGGTACTAGAGGAAGGTGTAATAGAAGGGCGAAAAACATTCGGAAATATTGTTAAATATATTAAAATGGCAGCGTCCGGCAATTTTGGAAATATGATTTCCGTAATTATTGCTTCTGTTTTTCTGCCGTTCCTACCTATGCTGCCCATACAGATCCTGACGCAGAACTTATTGTGTGATTTCTCTCAAATGGGTATTCCTTTCGATAATATAGACAGGGAGTATTTACTGAAACCTCGCAAATGGGAGACTAAATCCATTCAATCATTTATGGCATTTATGGGACCGCTAAGTTCGGTATTCGATGTTCTATGCTTTTTGGTAATGTGGTGGATGATTGGGGCGAACGGTGTGAAATATGCCCCATTGTTCCAGTGCGGATGGTTCGTATTCGGTACAGTATCACAAGTTTTGGTTATTCATATGATCCGTACTGCAAAGGTTCCGTTTATCCAAAGTTGGCCCACCGGACTATTAATGGCTTCAACAACAATCATTGCTATTGCGGCTCTGATAGTTGCCTTTTCAGATATGGCAGTGGGGTTTGATATGGTTCGTTTGCCGTTGGAATTTGCTCCATGGCTTATTATACTTCTTGTGGGGTACTGTTTATCAACGCAGTTACTAAAAGTAGTTTATATACGCCGTTTTGGAGAATGGTTATAGGGTTTACGGCATATAGATAGAAAGCACTGCGTACCAGATGCTTATTTTACATAAGCATCTGGTAATATTGAATTAAAGTATTCATAGATGTTGTCATCGGTATCTTAGATGGATATGCAAAGCCGATTTGACGTTTGGAAACCTTATGTCCTAATTTTAATTCACGAAGCGTTCCGTTTTTCAAATCCTCTTTAACGAAATCATTAATTACACAGGCGATGCCAAGGCCGGCTCTGGCGAACTCGATGGATAGATCCATATTGTTCACTTCGATAATGTTATGCAAAGTGAATTGATGTTCATTCAAAAAGGTATCGGTATGCTTCCTCGAAATATTTTCTTTGTCCAGCATAATAAATGAAGCTTCTTTGAAAAATGCTTCGAATTCATATGAGTCCGCTTTATTTTTATGAAGAAAGGGAGCTAAATAAGTATCCGTAGCGACGAAAATATCTTCTATCGTTTTAATCGGGAGATAGGAAATGAAAGAAGCTTCCGAGATATCCCCTGAGGGGATACCTACCAGACCGATATCGATAGCCCCGCTTTTTAAATCCGCAATGGTCTCAAAGGTTGACTGACAGGATATTGTAATTTTAATATTAGGATTGGTTGCGATAAAATCTTTTAATAAGGGAAGGAGTACATATTTACATAGCGTCGTGCTGACACCGATAGAAAGGTGACTGATTCCTTGGGAAGTTGCAGATTTTAATAGATCTTCTCCCGAGCGCAGAGAGAGGATAGCGCTTTCCACATGTTTATAGAGAGTTTCACCTTCAGTCGTTAAGGTGACGCCACGGGAAGAACGGTGAAAAAGAGCAGTATGCAGATGTTCTTCCAACTTTGCAATCGATTTACTGATGGCAGGTTGGCTGATATATAATTTTTTGGCAGCAATAGAAAAGTTGCGGCAGTTTGCCACTTCATAAAATATTTGATATAGGTTGAGATTTTGTTCCATGGTTCTTTGCCTTTCTTTTATATAAATAATAAATATTAGTAATTGTATCACTTAGTGGGTATAACTACAAGTTATTGCAAATATGAATACATGATATTTTTCAAAATGCCCCTTTTATGATAATATTATTACAAGAATTCACCAATATAGAAAAGGTTGAATAAAAGATGAAAGAATTTATAGGTGAAGATAGAAAATTAATATTTGTAGGAGGTATGAAGTGATGGGAATGACAATGACCCAGAAGATTCTGGCAGCACATGCGGGACTCGATAAAGTAGAAGCTGGACAGCTGATAGAGGCGGATTTGGATTTAGTTCTCGGCAATGATATTACGAGTCCGGTGGCAATTAAAGAAATGGAAAAGATGAAGGTAGACAGCGTTTTTGATAAAGATAAAATTGCGCTTGTGCCGGATCATTTCGTACCGAATAAAGACATTAAATCGGCGGAGCATTGTAAATGTATGCGTGAGTTTGCATACCGCAATGACATTACGAATTACTTTGAAGTAGGGGAAATGGGAATTGAGCATGCACTTTTACCTGAAAAGGGACTTACTGTTGCAGGCGATGTTATTATCGGAGCGGACTCTCATACGTGTACTTATGGAGCACTCGGAGCATTTTCTACCGGTGTGGGGAGTACAGATATGGCGGCAGGGATGGCAACCGGAAAAGCATGGTTTAAGGTGCCTGCGGCAATTAAATTTAATTTAATAGGAAAAATGTCCAAATGGGTGAGCGGTAAAGATGTCATTTTACATATCATCGGAATGATAGGGGTGGACGGCGCTCTCTACAAATCTATGGAGTTTACCGGAGAGGGAATTAAGAACCTTTCCATGGATGATAGGTTTACGATTGCCAATATGGCAATTGAAGCCGGTGGAAAGAATGGAATTTTCCCTGTGGATGACTTGGCCATTCTCTATATGAAGGAACACTCGAAGAAGCCGTATACCATTTATGAGGCGGATGCGGATGCGGTCTATGAGGAAGAATATACGATTGATTTAAGTGCTCTGCAGCCGACAATCGCCTTTCCTCATCTTCCCGAGAATACGAGAACTATCGATGAAGTGAAAGAAGATGTGGCGATCGATCAGGTAGTTATCGGTTCTTGTACGAATGGTCGTCTGGATGATCTGCGTATTGCAGCAGAAGTGTTCGAAGGAAGACATGTGAAAAAGGGGATGCGTTGTATCATTATTCCTGCCACTCAGTCCATTTACATGCAGGCGATGGAGGAAGGACTCTTAAAGACCTTTATCGAAGCCGGTGCGGTAATAAGTACACCTACCTGCGGTCCCTGCCTTGGCGGATATATGGGAATCCTGGCAGAAGGCGAGCGATGCGTATCCACTACGAATCGTAACTTTGTAGGACGTATGGGACATGTGAAATCGGAAATCTACTTGGCTAGTCCTGCAGTCGCTGCGGCGAGTGCTATCGAAGGGAAGATTTCCAGCCCGGACAGATTGCAGTAAGGAAACGGTATGAAGAATAAAAAGCGTAACAGTTCAGCCATCAATATCGCGAGGTGTTTTTGTGCGCAAAGCACACAGAAAACCCGAGTTTAGCAAGCGCGAAATACTGCATAGCAGTATTTCTGTGCATAAAGTGTTGCTAGGAAGTCGAAGGCTGAATAGTAAGTAAAAAGCTGCCGGAAGGCAGTATGGAGGGATATATGAAATCAGCAAAAGGAACAGTTTTTAAATATGGAGATAATGTGGATACGGATGTAATTATTCCGGCAAGATATTTGAACTCCTCTGATCCAGCGGAGCTTGCTACTCACTGTATGGAGGATATCGATAAAGAATTTGTGGAAAAGGTAAAAAAAGGTGATATTATTGTAGCGGATAAGAACTTCGGATGCGGCTCCTCAAGGGAACATGCGCCGATTGCTATTAAAGCAGCCGGAGTGAGTTGTGTAATTGCTGAAACCTTTGCCAGAATCTTTTACCGTAATGCAATTAATATCGGGCTTCCTATTATAGAATGCCCGGAGGCTTCCAAGGGAATTGAAGCAGGTGATGAAGTGGAAGTAGATTTTGATTCAGGGATGATCACAAATGTGACGAAGGGTACGAAATTCCAGGGTCAGGCATTTCCCGAATTCATGCAGAAGATTATTGCTTCTGAGGGATTGATCAATTACATCAATAATAAGTAATAATAAAATATGTATGATATAAAAAGTTTTTCAGATACGGGATCCTTCCGGTTTCTTGAAAGACTTTTTATTTTTATTCCATCATCATAAGAATATACCCTGTATTTGCTTTCTTTCCATATGTGCCATTATATGTTAAAATACCAAATATGCAGGTAAAACAGAGAGAAAGGTAAGAAAATTTATGAATGCGGAAATATTTTTTAAACAGTTGGATGAATTGTTTCAAAAAAATGAAATAGATAAGGTGGAGCCTTATTTACTCCGGGAATTGGAAAAGGCCAGGGAAGCGGAAGATTATCCCGGATATATTGTAATCGGCAATGAAATGATAGGGTTTTACCGCAGTATATCTTCTTATAAAAAGGCGTTCGATATCGCAGAGGATGTTCTTCTTTTAATGGAAGAGATACAGCTGGATACGAGCGAGCATTTCGCCACTACTCTTTTGAATACGGCAACTGCTTACCGCGCGGCAGGGGAGTTGGAGTCTGCTTACCGTTATTATTTACAGGCGTTGAAGATTTACGAAGAACTGCTTGCGGAAGATGATTATCGATTCGCAGGCCTCTATAATAATATGAGCCTTCTTCTTGAACAGATGGATAAAAATGAAGGAGCGATAGAACTTACGGAAAAAGCACTTTCCATCGTAAGAAAGCTGGAGGGCAGCGAAGTACAGCAAGCTACTTCTCTAACGAATCTAGCTCTTTTATATTTTAAGTTGGACAGGGCTAAGGACGCTTCGGAGGCGTTAAAGGACGCTCTTTTGCTTTTTGAACAGGCAGGGAATGGGGACGAGACAGACGCTCATTACAGTGCAGCCCTTGCCGGGGTCGGAGAGGCATATTATCGTATGGGAGATTATAAGAATGCGTTGCTTTCTTATGAAAAAGCGCTGGCAGAAGTGAAAAAGCATTTTGGAGAAAACCAAAGCTATGGAGTTCTTTGTGAGAACTGTGCGGCGGTCTGTGAATGTCTAAAAGAGGAAGAAAAGGCGCAGCAGTACCGTACAAAAGCTGAGGAAATCTATCAAGGGCTGAAAGTGGAGCAGTAAAGGCAAGAGGTAGGCGGAAAAGAAATGAAAGGTTTGGAACTAGCTGAGAGATATTATTTTGCATATGGAAGACCGATGCTGGAAGAGAAGTTTCCTGATTTAGTCGGTAAAGTAGCGGCAGGCCTGGTAGGACAAGGATCGGAATGCCTTGGATTTGATGATGCTTTTTCTATGGATCATGATTATGGTCCATCTTTTTGCCTCTGGCTGACAAAAGAAGATTATGAGAAATATGGATGCAGACTGTCGGAGGAATATGATAGGCTCCCATCAGAATTCGAGGGGTTAAAAGGACGAATCGTTAGCGCAGGAGGACAAGGACGGGTCGGCGTGCATATGATTTCTGATTTCTATTATGGATTGATCGGCATGGAAAAGGCACCTGATAGCCTGATGGAGTGGATGGAAATACCGGAATCAAGGCTTGGACTCGCAGTAAATGGCAAGGTGTTTGAGGATCCGTTAGGAGAGTTCAGTGCGATTAGAGAAAAGCTCCTTTCTTTTTATCCGGAAGATGTACGCCTTAAGAAAATAGCGGCAAGGGCGGCTGTTATGGCACAATCAGGACAATATAATTATGCCAGAGCGATGAAGAGAGGGGAATATGTGGCAGCTCAACTTTCTTTGTCGGAATTTATAAAAACTACGATTTCTATGGTCTATCTTCTGAATAGGAAATATACTCCTTTTTATAAATGGATGCATCGTGGAATGAAAGACCTTCCCATATTGTCGGAAATCGGTGATATTTTGAATCTGCTTGTAGAAATGGGCAGTCAGGCAAGTGCCTGGGAGGGAACAAAGACAGAGGATTATCTTTACCTTTTAAATATGAACGATCAAAAAGTAATCATTATAGAGGCAGTCTGTAATTTGGTGCTTCAAGAACTAGTTGCACAAGGATTTACTCAGGGAGAAGATAATTTTTTGGAACATCATGTTGCCAAGCTGATGGAAGGCATTGCAGATCCTTATATCCGTTCTTTACAAATTATGGAGGGATAGACTTGCAAACATATGTTCACCGTGATATACTTATCACATAAAAATCAGGAGAGATCATTATGATAGCATATATAATAGGTGAAGTTGTAGATATTACGGAAGAGAATCTTATTCTGGAAGCGAATAATATCGGTTATAATATTAAGATTTCATCAGGAACGGCAGGACGCCTTCCGAGAATCGGTGAAGAAGTGAAGATATATACGTATACTCATGTGAGAGAAGATGCCTTTTTATTGTTCGGGTTTCTGACAAAGGATGATTTGGATATTTTTAAGAAGTTAATTACGGTTAATGGCATTGGTCCTAAGGGCGGGCTCGCCATTTTGTCCGTTATGAGCGCGGATGATTTGCGCTTTGCGATTATTTCTGCGGATATTAAGGCTATTTCGAAAGCTCCCGGAATCGGTAAGAAGACGGCAGAGCGAGTAATTTTAGACTTGAGGGACAAGGTCTCCATCGAAGATGCCTTTATGGATAAAGGAACCGATGGATCTGCGCTGGAAGCTTTTTCCGGCGAAACGAGTGCGAGAAATGAGGCGATAGAGGCCCTTACAGCACTCGGATATTCATCTGCTGAAGCATTGAAGGCAGTGAAGCAACTCAATCTTACTCCCGATATGGACGTGGAAGAAATTTTAAAGATGGCGCTGAAAAAGATGTATTAAAAAGTGCCGGAGTTTGGAAGGAATACGGTTATATAAATGGCAAAGAGAATGATCGAAACGAATTTAACAGAAGAGGATATGAAAATAGAAGGCTCTTTAAGGCCCAGGTGTCTTTCCGATTATATCGGCCAGACTAAAGTTAAGGAGAATCTGAAGATATATATCGACGCGGCAAAGCTTAGGAATGATTCTCTGGATCATGTATTGTTCTATGGTCCTCCGGGGCTTGGCAAGACGACACTTGCGGGGATTATTGCGACTGAGATGGGCGTTAATATGAAAGTGACCAGCGGACCTGCGATAGAAAAACCCGGGGAGATGGCAGCTATTTTGAACAATTTGCAACCCGGAGATCTGTTGTTCATAGATGAGATACACCGCCTCAACCGGCAAGTGGAAGAGGTGCTTTATCCGGCCATGGAAGATTATGCCATCGATATTATCATAGGAAAAGGCGCCGGTGCACGTTCGATTCGTTTGGAACTGCCTCAGTTTACCTTGGTAGGTGCCACTACGAGGGCAGGTCTTCTGACCGCTCCATTGAGAGATCGTTTTGGCGTGATACACCGACTGGAATTTTATACGGTGGAGGAGCTTAAACTTATTATCCTCCATTCCGCACGCATTTTAAAAGTCGCAATCGAAGAGCAGGGCGCCGAGGAACTGGCAAGGAGAAGCAGGGGAACGCCTCGTCTGGCGAACCGAATGTTAAAGAGAGTGAGAGACTTCGCACAGATTAAATATGATGGTGTTATTACCGGGGAAGTTGCCAGAACAGCACTGGATCTTCTGGATGTGGATCGTATGGGATTGGATTATATCGATCGCAATATTTTGACGACTATTATCGATAAATTTAAGGGTGGCCCCGTAGGGCTGGATACCCTTGCGGCTTCCATTGGAGAGGATGCAGGAACGTTGGAGGATGTATATGAGCCTTATCTTTTGAAAAACGGGTTTTTGAATCGGACTCCGAAAGGGCGGATGGCGACAGATTTGGCATATCATCATTTAGGACTTGAAATTCCCTCTTAATATCTATATAATAAATATTGTGTAATTTAAGAACACATTATGGCATATTTTGGTGTTAAGGGGTGGGAAAATGTCAACAAAAACGGATACGGAAGTGATTATCGGCGGCAAGGTATTCACGCTAAGCGGTTATGAAAGTGAAGAGTATTTACAGCGGGTAGCATCCTATATTAATAATAAAATGATAGAATATGGTAAAGTTGACAGCTTCAGAAGACAGCCTTCCGACACCCAGAATGTGTTGTTGCAGCTTAACATTGCCGACGATTACTTTAAGGCTAAGAAGCAAATCAGCCTTTTAGAAGAAGAGATTCAGAGCAAGGAAAAGGAACTATATGATTTGAAACACGAGTTGATTACTTCGCAGATGAAATTGGAAAATACAGAGAAGAATGTAAAAGGTCTGCAAGCAGAAATCAATGAGAGTGCCAAGAAGATGATTCGTATGGAAATGGAACTGAAGGAAGCGAAAAAGTAATATAAAGAGAACCGTAGCGTACAGGCTGTCTTAAGAAAAGGCAGCTTTTTCTAGTCAAATAGAAATGTATCAGCGTGGGGTATAAAGATGAAAAAAGTAGAACTATTGGCACCGGCAGGCAATTATGAATGCTTTCTCGGCGCGATACATGCCGGAGCGGATGCGGTCTATTTAGGCGGCAATAAGTTCGGTGCAAGGGCTTATGCGGATAACTTTTCCAGGGAGGATATTATCAGCGCAATAAAATATGCTCATGTATATGGAAGCAAAGTGTATCTAACTTTAAATACATTAGTAAAAGAAGAGGAGTTCGGTGAAATATATGATTATCTGTCTCCTCTTTATCTTGCAGGATTGGATGCCGTAATCGTTCAGGATATGGGAGTCTTTCATGCGATCGGAAGGTGGTTTCCCGATCTGGAACTCCATATCAGTACGCAGATGAGCGTGACGGGTTCCTATGGTGCCTCCTATTTAAAGAAATTGGGAGCGAAAAGGATTGTTCCGGCAAGGGAACTGTCTTTGGCGGAAATTAAGAAAATAAAAGATACGGTGGACATTGAGATAGAAACCTTTGTCCATGGAGCTGTCTGTTATTGTTATTCAGGACAATGTTTGTTCAGCAGTATCTTAGGGGGAAGGAGCGGTAATAGAGGAAGATGCGCACAACCCTGTCGCCTGCCCTATGAAGTGGAATTAAAAGAAGGCAAAAAGAGGCAGGATGGAAAGACGTATCCCCTCAGCGCAAAAGATATGTGCAGCATAGAACTTGTCCCGGAGTTGATTGAAGCAGGAATTGATTCCTTTAAAATAGAAGGAAGAATGAAAAGCCCCGAGTATGTGGCAGGAGTAACTTCACTTTATCGTAAATATATTGATAAATATTATGCGGAAGACTTAGAAGGATTTCAAGTGGATAAAGCCGACATGGATAAGTTACGCAGTTTGTATATCCGAAGCGAAATTAGTGAAGGATATTATCATAAGCATAATGGCAGGGATATGATAACTTTGGATAATCCCAGCTATCGGGGGCAGGATGAGGCTGTATTGCAGGAGATCAGGCAGGAATATTTAGAAGGCGATTTCAGGCTTCCTATCATAGGGAAAGCAGTGTTATACAAGAATCGACCGGCTCGTTTTACGGTTACTTATAAAGATATAGAGGCTGTTAGTTATGGAAATGTGGTAGATAAGGCTCAAAAGCAGCCTTTAACCGAAGATGGTGTTAAAAAGCAACTCATAAAAAGCGGAAATACAGCTTTTTTCTTTGAGCATATGGATATCGACATGGAGTCCGATATTTTTATTCCGGTAAAGGCCCTTAATGAATTAAGGCGCACAGCCTGTGAGGAACTGGAAGAGAAAATAAGAGAAAGAAATGAGCTTGCTTATAGGAATAGGCCGCAGAGTACACAGGATATCAAAGCTATCAGGGATATCAAAGCTGTCGGAGATAGCTTTGAGAAAGAGGACACGACTTCAGCGCAACCCAAAACTGAAAATAGGAAAGCAGAAACAAAGTTGCACGCCTTTGTGCAAAATAAAGGGCAGCTTCAGGCGGTAAGGGGGAGCGAAGTGGCAAGAATCTATCTTTCTTCCGACTTATTTATGGAAGAGGATTCCATAAAACTTCTTGAAAATTTCAAAAAAGATGTGGAAATTTATTTGGCTTTGCCTTATGTTATAAGAGATTACGATACTCTATTTCTAAATCAAATGGAAAGATTGCTGCAAGAAAATCCGTTTACAGGAGTATTGATCCGTAATCAGGAGCAACTTCAATGGTTGCAGGAGATTTCATGGAAAAAAGGAATTGTTTCAGATGCTAACTTATACATTTGGAATAAGGAAGCTTATGATGCTTACATGGATGTCTGTCAGGAAAGATATCTTCCTTATGAACTGAACTTTAAAGAGACGGCAAGGCTTATAGATACAGTGGGAAATGAAAATCTGTCGCAGATTGTTTACGGTAGGATTCCGATGATGATAACTGCCAACTGCATTACCAAAACGATGGGACGCTGCAGGAAGGGACTGGCGGGAGCGGAGACTGCGCATGAGGATATTGCCGATTTCCTAAGGGATAGATATCGTAAAGAATTTCCTGTTTATTGTAACTGCAGACACTGTTATAATATAATTTATAATTCAGTGCCGATGTCATTACACAATGGACTTACTAAACTGGAAGGTCTTGGAATCTCATCGTTTCGTTTGGATTTTACGACAGAAACAAAGGAAGAGACGAAAGATATTCTCACTTTTTATGAAGAGTTTGTAAAGGGAAGGAAAAAAGGGCAATTACAGCCTCCTTTTATGGAATTTACAAATGGGCATTTCAATCGAGGGGTAGAATAAAATTACGCTTTTTAGGCGTACGGGTGAATTATGGAATTATATATAACGGAATTATCCAAATATGTCATTGCACTTCTGATGGCCTTATACACATATGAATGCTTTGCGGTATTCCGGTATCGGGATGAGGAAGCGCGAAGCGGTATTTATACAAGACAGAATCTTTTGATGCTAAGTATTCACTTCTCCTGTTTTATGGCTATTTGCTTCGAAACGGGAGAGATGAGTTATTTGATTTTTTATGCTTTTCAGCAGATTGTATTGTTTGCGACAGTCGTTCTCTTTCATTTGATTTATCCGAAAGCAAACCGATTAATCGTTAACAATATGTGCATGCTTTTAAGTATTGGTTTTGTCATTTTAACGAGAATTTCTTATGAAAAAGCGGTAAAACAATTTATGATTGTAGCATTTTCCCTTGTGGTTGCTATGCTCATTCCTTTTTTTGTTCATAAGTTGAAGTTTTTGAAGAACTTAACATGGATCTATGCACTGTTCGGCATTGGAGCGCTCGGTATAGTACTTATCTTAGGCTCGGCCACATACGGATCGAAGATATCGTATTCTATCGGTGGTGTGACGTTTCAGCCATCAGAATTTGTGAAGATTATTTTTGTATTTTTTGTAGCGAGCGCATTGTATGAAGCATCTTCTTTTTTTGAAGTATTCACGACAGCCGTAGTGGCAGGAATTCATGTAATTGTGCTGGTTATATCGAAAGATTTAGGGAGTGCTCTTATCTTTTTTATTGTATATGTATTTATGGTATTCGTAGCGACGAAGAATCCGCTCTATCTTTTGGCAGGAGGAATAGGGGGAGCGGGTGCTGCTTTCATCGCTTATAAGGTGTTTACCCATGTTCAAGTGAGAGTGCAGGCATGGAGTGACCCGTGGAGTCAGATTGACTCAGGCGGTTTTCAGATTACACAATCGCTGTTCGCTATCGGAAGCGGCGGCTGGTTCGGGCTTGGATTATTTCAGGGAACGCCGGAATCGATTCCTTTTGTGGAGGTTGATTTTATTTTCTCAGCAATTGCCGAAGAACTCGGTATTGTATTTTCTATGTGTATGATTCTCATATGCATAAGTTGTTTTCTTATGTTTATGAATATATCCATGAATCTTGAAGATCGATTTTATCAATTGATTGCTTTTGGCCTTGGAGTGACTTATATTTTTCAGGTATTTCTTACGATTGGTGGAGGAAGCAAGTTCATTCCGTTGACCGGCGTTACGTTACCGCTAATCAGTTATGGTGGAAGTTCTGTCTTAACGACATTGATTATGTTTGCCATTATTGAAGGGCTATGTATGATCAAGCGAGATGAGGAGAGGGAGAATCGGAAGGCGCGAAAAAAGAAAAAGCAGAAAGTGACTTATTTCGAGGATTTGGATGAGAACGAAGAAGAATAAAAATGAAAATAAAGATAGAAAAAAAGTAAATTTGCAGATTGTAACAGTGACCATTTTATTCATTGGCCTTTTCGTAAGTATGATGTCTTATATCTGTTATTATTCAGTGACCAATAAACAGGAGTTGATTAATAATAGCTATAACAGCAGGCAGAAAATGTTGATTGCCAAAAATACGAGGGGAACCATCTATTCAAAGGATGGAGATATTCTTGCCGAGACAATAACGCAGGAAGATGGCAGGGAAGTGAGGGAATATCCGTATACGAATCTGTTCGCTCATGCGGTAGGTTATTCCACCAATGGAAGGGCAGGGGTGGAAGCCTTGGGGAATTATTATTTGATTAATTCTAATGCGCCCCTTTCCGACAAGGTCGCTAATGAAGTCTCCGGGGAAAAATATCCGGGGGACAGTGTATATACGACGTTAAGCGTAGAGCTTCAGGAAG
Source organism: Kineothrix sp. MB12-C1 (assembly GCF_030863805.1). Taxonomy (NCBI): domain Bacteria; kingdom Bacillati; phylum Bacillota; class Clostridia; order Lachnospirales; family Lachnospiraceae; genus Kineothrix; species Kineothrix sp. MB12-C1. The sequence continues at coordinate 136,164 of NZ_CP132957.1, read as the reverse complement.
TGGCTTATAACGCACTCGGGGTTTATAAAGGAGCGATTATCGTGACAGAGCCTTCCACAGGAAAGGTATTGGCCATGGTATCCAAACCGGATTTTAATCCGAATGAAATTGAGGCATTGTGGGATGGACTGGTCGAGGATAAAGATAATAGTATTTTATTAAACCGCACGACACAAGGGCTCTATCCTCCCGGCTCTACCTTTAAGATCATTACAGCGCTCGAATATATAAAAGAAAATCCGGGTAATTACCATGACTATCATTTTAATTGCACCGGAAGCTTTACAAATGGGGCGGACCGGATTAATTGCTACCATGGGCAGAGTCATGGCAATGAGGATCTTGTTAAGTCCTTTGCGAAATCATGCAACTCCTCCTTTGCGAATATCGGTCTTAATTTAGACAGAAAAAGCTTTCAAAGCACTCTGGCGAATCTGATGTTTAACGAGGAACTCCCTTTGAAGATGAACTACAGCAAAAGTAGAATTGCAGTGAATGAGGACTCCACCAATGCAGATATGATGCAGGTCGCTATCGGACAAGGAACGACGGGAATGACTCCTATTCATTTAAATATGATTACGAGTGCTATCGCAAATAAAGGGAATGTGATGCGGCCATACTTGATTGAACGAGTGGAAAATAGTACAGGAACGGTAGTGAAACAGTTTGCACCTTCTTCTTATCGCAAAATAATATCGGAAGAAGAAGCGGCTGCGCTTACTGAGCTAATGACAAACGTTGTAGAAGAAGGAACAGCTACCCGTTTAAAGGGCTTATCCTATACAGCGGCAGGAAAGACGGGATCTGCAGAATATAATAATGTGAAAGAAGATTCACATGCGTGGTTTACCGGATTTGCTCCGGCTGAAAATCCGGAGATATGTGTAACTATCATTATAGAAGGCGCCGGCTCCGGCGGCGATTATGCAGTGCCTATTGCCAAGAGAATCTTCGACGCCTATTTTGGAACATGACAGCAAGATATCGGTTGACTTAGCAAATAACTTCTATCTGTAAGGATAGATCCGATGATAAGTCGATAATACTATTACCGGCACGCAGAAGCGGCCGGGAAAGATGCTTTTGATTAATTACAATAACTTCTGCGATTCTTCCATCGCTTAGCCGTACGTTATAACCCATCTGGGTGCCGGCGATATGGGAGAGTATAGGACGAAGGATCGATTCTTCATAAATGATAAATCCGGCTTTTTCAAAACGTTCGATCACTTGAAAGGGATGCATGGACTGACGATACATTCGGGCAGAGGTCATCGCCTCATAGGAATCGATAATAGCAATATATTTGGCAAAACGGTCTATTTTATCCCCTCTAAGCCGGGAAGGATAACCGGAGCCGTCGCAACGTTCATGATGCATCAGTGTAGCATTTAGTATATGCTGATTTAAATCCAGTTCTTTTAATAAATTGAATCCGATTAAAGTATGTGTTTTCATTTGAGCGAATTCCAGATCTGTCAGCTTCCCGGGTTTCCACAGCAGGTCGCTGGAAAGCTTTAGCTTGCCAATATCATAGAAGAAGCCGCATTGGATTAGGATGTCGGTATCTTCATTCGAAAGATTAAGCCATTTTGCAAATACTCCGGCAATCAAAGCTGAGTTCAGGCAGTGTGCGTGAGTCATATCATCTTCACTCGGCAGCATATGGTACAGATAGTCCAACAGAAAATCGTCATTTTTGGCATGAGGAACCAGTGTGTTATAGATATCCATAAGCTCTCTGATCTCCAAAGGAGTACCATTTATAACAAAGTCGTTCATAAGCTCTTTATAACGAGTGAGATTTTCTTTATAAATAACTTCAAATATTTGGAATTCCTGGCTTAGCCGCACCCTCTCAAAATGAGTTGTAGCATAGTCAACAGGTTCTTTTATAAGGACACACATAACAGAATGCCTAGTGATCTTTTTAATATGTTCTTCGGTAAGTATAGTATTTATCGGAACTAGAAGTTCATTTTTATAATTAAAAACATCCTCACCCACTTCCATGCCGGGTTTCAGAGCAATACACGCAGTATTTATCATAAGTTTATTTCCTCCTTTGCGATGAAATAATTATGTATATTATAATATAAAGTATAAATTACTCCAAAAAAATGTCAATGTTTTTTTCCCGGAAGTATTGTGGTATAATCCCTTTATGTTACTGTTCACACCTATGGTGCTCACAGTAACAATATCACACAAATTGCATCAAGAACATGCAATTTGGCGTCTGTTAAACTCGGGATTTTGTGCACATTGTGCACAAAACGCCTCGCGGAATAGTACCTGTGAACAGTAATCCCTTTATCTAATAGATTCTAGTTTTTATAAACATTTGCCAGAAAGGCGTTCCCAGAATGAAATTTTATAAAAGTCTATATATTGGTCAAACTATAAAAAAACCGTATAAGGTGAAATGGAAGCTGCGCTATGGAGCTCTGCAGCCGAACATATATGTAATCACCCTAGCCAAAGGGAGTGACCAGCTTGAGATTTATCATAGTATTTTTCTGCGGCAGAAATATTATCGCAAACATCCTCCTTATATTATAGGCATTTGCAAAGGATATGAGGAAGCGCTAGATACTGTAATAGGAATCGTACAAGCGGCGATAGAAAAAAGTGGAAGTCCTGACATTAAGAAGTTTCTGTTCTCTCAAGTAAATCATTAAGGGGTATCTATGCTGCACATATTATTGTTGATATTGAAAATAATAGGAATAGTACTGGCAATTATTATTGGTGTTTTGCTTTTTGCTATTATCCTCATATTGTTCGTTCCAGTCAGATACCGCGTTAATGCGGAGGGGGAATGGGGAAAAGATGAGCCGTTTCATGTGGAAATCAGAGTCACATGGCTGCTTCATCTCGTAAATATTCTTCTGTCTTATCCTAATGCTTCCTATATAAAAGCCAGAATTCTTATATTTACTATTTTTGATTCCTCAAAGCCAAGGATATCCAAGGATAAAGGGAAGAGCCAAAGAAAAGAAAGCAGGGAAAACAGGAAAAAAAGAGCTGATAAAAAGAATAAAACAGAAGAAATGGAAAGTGACCGTATAACTAGTAATATTAATGGAGAAGTAAGTGACAACGATATAGATGACGGAAGAAATGATAATACGGATAATGAAAAAAATGAGGATATAGATAATACAATAAATGACAATATAAACAAAAAAGAAAGTATAAAAGTTGAAGATGAATACCATGGAGATGCGTCTGGGACAGAAGCGGAAGATGGAAATACAAGAGAAGTGCGAGATGATGCGGAAGAGAAAGACAGCCTCTGGATAAAAATAAAGAATCTTTTTGCCAAAATCGTAAGTCTCTTTCTGAAACTTTTGGATATAATAAGAAATATTGAGTACACAATAACGAGCATATGTGATAAAATAAAAAAAGTTATTGGAAACATAGGATATTATGCAGAAATCATACAAGGGGAACTGTTTAAAGAGGTCTTTGGTTTCTCGAAGAATCAGCTTTTTCGAGTGATAAGAAGTATTCGTCCGAGAAAATGCGATATCTGTTTGACCATAGGAACGGGAGATCCTGCCAGTACGGGACAGATATTTGCCATTTATGGCATGCTTTATCCTTTCATAGGAAGAAACGTTTCGCTACAGGCTGATTTTGAAGAGATGATAATAAAAGGAAACCTGAAGATAAGAGGAAAAGTCACCGCTTTTACGCTACTTATAGTAGCCTTGCGGTTATATCGCGATAAGAATATAAGACAACTGTTAAAAATGTTAAAAAGGGAGGACGCTTAAATGGCAGAAAATAATTTCTCAGGAGTAATAGAATCGTTGATGAAGGGTATTGATTCTGTACTTTCTACAAAGACGGTAGTTGGTGAAGCGACACAGGTAGGCGATACGATCATATTGCCGCTCGTGGATGTGACATTTGGTGTAGGAGCAGGATCCAGTGCTGCTGATAAGAAGAGCGGAGGAGCGGGTGGTTTTACCGGGAAGATGACACCGAGCGCAGTACTCGTTATCAAGAACGGCACGACTAAGTTGGTAAATATTAAGAATCAGGATACGATAACGAAGGTTCTCGATATGATTCCTGACATTGTAGATAAGTTTACAAAGCCATCGGAGAAAGAAGAAATGATGAACGATGAAGATGCGGTAGAAATTGCATTTCCTGAAGGTGAAGAGTAATGGGTATCTATTGTGCAGAAATTGCATAAGATAAAGTAAGAAGCATAAGCGGAGATGGTTGCATGAAAAAAATGATTGGTTTTATCGCTTTTTGGATTGCGGTAGGCATGTTACTTATGCTTTTTTTTGCAAGTAGATTTCTCGGTTTAATCGTATGTGCGCTGCTACTATTAGTCGGTTACAATTTCTATTATTGCGATTGAGATAAGGGATTATAAAGAGGGGTATTATTTTACAATGAGTTATCAAAGGGAAAAGGACCTTGAACGCGAGTTGGCAGAAATATTAAGAGATGGTTCCAGCGATGAATGGAATGAATTGAAGGTATGGTTATTTAAAGAAAATGTTCGTTTGAATAACCTTAGAAAGGATCTCGATCATAGAGAAGAGATGCTGGAAGAGGAGAAGAAACAGTTTATAAAGCATTCGGAGTCTCAGAACCGTTTACTGGAAGCTGACCGGAAAAGGTTGGAAAGGGAAAATGTTTTCTTCGACCAGAAGATGAAACTTCTAAAAAGTGGATTTGAAGATTTAGAAGAAGACCGCCGTAAATTTCTAAAAGAGAAGGACATGTTCAATGCAAAAAAGGAACTTTACGAGGAAGAACCATCATTTTTTGGCAGTTCTAATATGGTGGGTATGCTTTTTCGCGGAGTAAATAATCGTCTTGCCTTGAAGAAGAGATATAAGGATTTGATGAAGATGTTCCATCCGGATAATGTGGCAGGAGACCATGATATGGTTCAACTGATCAACAGGGAATATGAGGAACTTAAAAAGGTTTATGACATTAAAAAAACAGCTTATTAAGCTGTTTTTTGATTTGAATACTTTAGTAAAATTATGCTCTTTCCACTTTGCCTGATTTCAAGCAGCTTGTACAAACATGCAATTTTCTAGAAGCTCCGTTCACTTTGCATTTTACGCTTTTTACGTTCGAATTCCAGATTCTGTTAGTTTTTCTATTGGAATGGCTTACATTATTACCAAAATGAGCGCCTTTACTGCAGATATCACATTTAGCCATCGTCTTGCACCTCCTCGGAATTTATACTCACAACAGTAGTATAATATCAGAAAAGATAACGGAATGCAAGCCTAAATTTCCAAAGGGTAAACTTTTTTATTATTTTAGTTTCTTTTTTGGAACGAAGCGGTTATAATACATATTATATGTCTACGATTAAAATATAAGGAGGTATGTTATGAGAGCTTCTTCTATGGATACCCATATGGGAAATATCGCTATTGATAATGAAGTAATTGCACAGTATGCCGGTTCGGTGGCAATGGAATGTTTTGGCATTGTAGGTATGGCCAGTGTTAATGTGAAAGACGGCCTGGTGAAGCTTTTAAAGATGGAGAGCATGACAAGAGGAATTAAGGTTACTCTTGATAATAACAAACTGATACTTGATTTTCATGTGATAGTTTCTTACGGAGTGGGTATTCTCGCGGTTTCCGATAACTTGATCAGTAATGTGAAATATAAGGTGGAGGAATTTACCGGTATTGAAATTGAGAAGATTAACATCTTTGTAGAAGGTGTAAGAGTAATTGATTAATGAGTAGAAAACACTCGTAAGGAGGATTTTGTTGTGGTTAATACAATCGATGCTAAGATACTTTCCAAGATGTTCTTGGCTGGTGCGAAAAATTTAGAGGCGAAGAAGGAATGGATCAATGATTTGAATGTGTTCCCGGTACCGGATGGCGATACCGGTACGAATATGACATTGACCATTATGGCGGCAGCGAAAGAAGTATCCCTTATGGAGAATGCGGATATGGTTTCTTTATGCAAAGCAATTTCTTCCGGTTCTTTGCGCGGGGCAAGAGGTAACTCCGGCGTAATTCTTTCCCAGTTGTTTCGCGGATTTACAAAAGTCGTAAGAGAATATGAAGAATTGAACGCAGATGTAATTGCTGAAGCCTTCGATAAGGCAGTAGAGACTGCCTATAAAGCTGTTATGAAGCCGAAGGAGGGAACGATCCTTACTGTTGCGAAAGGTGCGGCTGAGAAAGCACGTGAGCTTGCAGATAACGGTCAGGAAGATTTAGAGATTTTCTTTGGAGAAATTATTCAATATGCGGATGAAGTTTTAAGTAAGACTCCCGATATGTTACCCGTATTAAAGCAGGCAGGGGTTGTGGATTCCGGCGGACAGGGTCTTATGCAAGTGTTAAAAGGCGCTTACGATGCCTTCCTTGGAAAAGAAATCGATCTGACAATACCGGATGCGAAACCAGCTGACTTATCAGGACTTTTGATGAACATGGATACCCATGCACAGGCGGATATCAAATTCGGTTACTGCACAGAGTTTATTATTATGCTGGGTGGTAAGAATTTTAATATCAAACAGGAAATTGACTTTAAGGCGTATTTGGAATCCATCGGTGATTCTCTTGTAGTAGTGGCGGATGATGATGTGGTAAAGGTACACGTACATACCAATGATCCGGGGCTCGCTATCCAAAGAGCGCTGAAATATGGTTCTTTATCTAATATGAAGATTGATAATATGCGTTTGGAACATGAGGAAAAGCTGTTTAAAATGGCAGAAAAGAGCCAGGAAGCAGTTGCTGCCCAGATGCCTAAAAAGGATGTTGGATTTATTGCTGTTTCAGTTGGCGAGGGAATCAATGAGATTTTCACCGGTCTGGGCGTTGATTATATTATAGAAGGCGGACAGACAATGAATCCGAGTACTGAGGATATGCTCAATGCTATCGATAAGGTAAATGCGGATACTATCTATATTCTTCCAAACAATAAGAACATTATACTCGCTGCAGAGCAAGCGGTTCATATGTCGGAAGACAAGAAAATCGTTGTAATTCCTACAAAAACGGTACCGCAGGGTATTACGGCTGTTATTAATTATATACCTGATCTTTCTGTAAAAGAGAATACAGAGACGATGATGGAAGAAATCAAGGCAGTCAGCACCGGGCAGGTCACTTACGCAGTGCGCGATACCGTCATCGACGATAAAGAGATTAAAGAAGGCGATTACATGGGAATCGGAGATAGCGGTATTCTTTCTAACGGTGTGGATATGAAGGCCGTTACTTTCTCCATGATTGAAGGTATTATGGATGCTGACAAAGAGCTTATCAGTATCTATTATGGAAAAGAAATCTCTGAGGAAGCGGCGGAAGATCTACGAGCCAAAGTAGAAGAGACATATCCGAAATGTGATGTGGAGCTGCAATATGGCGGCCAGCCCATTTACTATTATATTGTTTCTGCGGAATAGAGCTGGTAATTAGGATGTTACTCTTCACATCCAAGTAGGATAAATAAAAGCAGGTGTAAGAAGGACGGAGTGACACCGTCCTTTTTTTGACAGATGGTATGATTATGAATGATAGTACGAATATTATTGATATTAAAGGTGTGGGAGAGAAGACGGTAAAGCTTTTTGCAAAGCTTAATATAAGTAATGTAGGAGAACTTTTACACGAATATCCAAGAGATTATGAGACTTTTCAGGAGCCTGTTATGATTAGCGAGGCGCCTATTGGGGAGGTTTGTTCGATACGTGCCTGCCTTGTAGGTAATATTAGCACGAAAAAGGCAGGTAATCTGACTATACTGAATTTTGTCATTAAGGATGCAGGCGGACAAGTTGCTATGACATACTTTAATACTCCTTATGTAAAAAGTATGTTGAAAAAGGGACTTTTCTATATTTTTCGCGGAATTCCTCAGATGAGGGGCGGCCGGTTAATTATGGAGCAGGCGAAAATATATAAACCGGAAGAATATCTCAAACTAACCGGAATTTTGCAGCCTAAATATTCTCTTACAGCCGGACTGACGAACAATATGATTACAAAGTCTGTAAAGCAGGCATTGTCCCATTATCATTTTGGCGAGGACTATTTACCGGAGGATATCAAAGAGTCTCAAGAACTTATTTCCTATGAACAGGCGATAGAACATATTCATTTTCCGCCCGACTATGAAAAGATGCTGGCGGCCAGAAAGCGGCTTGTGTTCGATGAGTTCTTTTTATTCATATTAATGCTTCGCAAATGTAGAGAGCACAATGAAGTTCTTACGAACTCTTATCCAATGATGGAGGTCGCTCAGACGAATCGGTTAATCGAAGGGCTTCCTTATGCGTTGACCAATGCCCAGCAAAAGGTATGGGAAGAAATCAAGGAAGATTTATTGAGCGACAGAGTGATGAATAGACTCATACAAGGCGATGTTGGATCCGGTAAGACAATTCTTGCCTTTCTTGCTCTTTTAATGTGTGTATCCAACGGCTATCAAAGTGCTTTCATGGCTCCGACCGAAGTGTTGGCAAGGCAGCATTTCGAAGCAGTAACAGAACTTACAAAAGCACATAATCTGCCTTTTATTCCTATATTACTGACCGGTTCTATGACTGTGAAAGAAAAAAAAGAGGCATATAAAGAAATAGAAAGCGGCGGCGTCAACTTGATTATCGGCACACATGCGCTTATCCAGGAGAAGGTCAACTACCACAGGCTCGCTCTCGTAGTAACGGATGAGCAGCATCGCTTCGGAGTGAGACAGAGGGAAACCCTTGCGGGAAAAGGAGAGAATGTACACGTTATAGTAATGAGTGCGACCCCTATTCCTCGAACTCTCGCCATTATTTTATATGGAGATTTGGATATTTCCATTGTAGATGAACTTCCGGCTAATCGGCTTCCCATCAAGAATGCTGTTGTATCTACGGATTACAGGGAGAAAGCCTATCGGTTTATAGAAAAAGAAGTGCAGGCCGGGCGGCAGATATATGTCATTTGCCCGATGGTGGAGGAAGGAGAAATAGAAGGCGCAGAAAATGTAATTTCCTATACGGAAAAGCTGAAAAATGTCCTTTCTTCAAACATACAAATAGCCTACCTTCATGGTAAAATGAGACCTGCAGATAAAAATAAAATTATGGAGGCATACGCAGCACATCATATCGATGTACTTGTATCCACCACCGTAATTGAGGTAGGAATTAACGTACCGAATGCGACGGTGATGATGGTGGAGAACGCAGAACGTTTCGGTTTAGCACAGCTTCATCAGTTAAGAGGACGTGTTGGTCGTGGAGAACATCAGTCCTATTGTATCTTTGTAAGCGGTTCGAATAAGAAGCAGACGATGGAACGTTTGGATATTTTAAATCACTCCAACGATGGATTTTTTATTGCGGGAGAAGATTTGAAGCTACGAGGACCAGGCGATTTGTTCGGTATTCGGCAAAGCGGATTGATGGACTTTAAAATAGGAGATATTTATCAAGATTCAGATGTATTAAAGCAAGCCGGAGAATGTGTGGATGAACTTCTTTTGAAAGATGAAATGCTCGATAATCCTATGCATTTACCCCTTAAGCAGTATCTGGAAAAGGTAATAAATTCGGTTGACTTTAGAACAATCTGACAGTAAGATATAAGAAGAGCAAAATTTACAGGCGGAAGGAGAGGTATCCGTGCCGGAATGAGCAGAGGATGCCGGAAATGAAATTGGCAAATATTGCAATTGTAACGGACAGCAACAGTGGAATTACGCAGGTACAGGCAAAGGAACTTGGGTTGCATATACTACCGATGCCTTTTATGATTAATGAAGAAACCTTTTTTGAAGATATTGATTTATCTCAAGAGCAGTTTTATGAAAGACTCGCTGCGGGAGATCAGGTGGTAACTAGCCAGCCTTCTCCGGAAGCGGTGATGAACTTATGGAATAATTTATTAGATGATTATGATGAAATCGTGCATATTCCTATGAGCAGCAGCCTTTCCGGCTCTTGCCAGAGTGCAATTATGCTTTCTCATGACTACGAAGGAAAAGTGCAGGTAGTCGATAATCAGAGAATCTCTGTAACACAGAGGCAGGCAGCTTTGGATGCTATTCAGTTGGTGAAAGAAGGAAAGAGTGCGGTAGAAATCAAAGAATTCCTGGAAAAGGACAAGGCTAATTCCAGTGTTTATATTATGTTGGACACCTTATACTATTTAAAAAAAGGCGGACGAATCACTCCGGCTGCAGCAGCACTCGGCACGCTCCTTAAGTTAAAGCCGGTATTGCAGATTCAAGGCGGAAAACTGGATGCGTTTGCCAAGGCACGTACTACAGCACAGGGCAAAACAATTATGACGACAGCCATTAAAAACGATATGATAAATCGTTTCGGCGGTGCAGATAAGGACAACATCTGGCTGCAGGTTGCTTATGCACACAATGTGGAAGCTGCTCATGCATTTAAGGAAGAGTTGCTCCAGGTATTCCCCGGATTCGATGTGCATATGGCGCCATTATCTCTTAGCGTGGCCTGCCATATAGGGCCAGGTGCTCTGGCAGTGGCCTGCTGTAAGAAGAATTAGGAATGAAAATTAGTTTCATAGGCGGCATATTCGGTGAAGACTGAATACGCCGCTCGTTTTTTTGTCATAGTAAGAAGTGGGCTGTGCAGCTAAAAGTTTTAATCGCGAGAGTGAAGAAGCACACTTTTGTTCTTTCCAAGAAATGGTGGATATGCTATACTACAGTGTGTGTTTTTAGACTCATGAAGAAATGAAGAAAGGGCAGTGTATAATGGGAAGAGAGGGTACCTATGATGCATCGAGCATCACCGTATTAGAAGGTTTGGAAGCGGTCAGGAAGAGACCGGGTATGTATATAGGAAGTGTTTCGACGAAGGGGTTGAATCACTTAATCTACGAGATTGTCGATAATGCAGTGGACGAGCATCTGGCTGGGCACTGTGACACGATAAGAGTAACATTGGAGGCGGATGGTTCCGCGACGATTGAAGATAATGGACGCGGTATCCCGGTAGGAATGCATGAAAAAGGAATCAGTGCGGAACGTCTCGTTTTTACTACGCTCCACGCAGGCGGTAAATTCGATGATTCTGCCTACAAAACGAGCGGAGGCCTTCACGGTGTAGGTTCTTCCGTTGTCAATGCGTTGTCATCCTATTTAACAGTTCAAGTTAAAAACGGCGGTTTAATCTATGAAGATAGATATGAGAGAGGAACCCCGACTGTCGAACTGATAGAAGGGCTGTTGCCGGTCATTGGGAAGACAAAAGAAACGGGAACGAAGGTTAATTTTCTTCCGGATGATACTATCTTTGACAGGACAAGGTTCAAAGAGGATGAGGTGAAGAGCCGCCTCCACGAAACTGCCTATTTGAATCCGGCTCTGACCATCATTTACGAGGATAAAAGAAGAGCGGAGACAGAGGCGATAACATATCGCGAGCCGGATGGAATTATCGGTTTCATCCGTGATATGAATAAGGCGAAGGAAAGCATTCATGATGTTATTTACTTCAAAGGTGAAAGCGAAGGAATCTCAGTAGAGGTAGCCTTTCAGTATGTAAATGAATTTCATGAAAATGTACTCGGTTTCTGCAACAATATATACAATGCGGAAGGCGGCACTCATTTGACCGGCTTCAAAACCATGTTTACAAATACTATCAATACTTATGCGCGGGAACTCAACATTTTAAAGGAAAAAGATGTAAACTTCACCGGAGCGGACGTCCGTAACGGAATGACTGCCGTTGTCTCCATTAAACATCCGGATCCAAGGTTCGAAGGGCAGACGAAGACGAAGCTGGATAACCAAGATGCTGCCAAGATTGTAAGCAAGGTGACCGGAGATGAAGTCATCCGTTATTTCGACCGTAACCTGGAAACTTTGAAAAGTATTATCGGATGTGCGGAAAAAGCAGCCAAAATCAGAAAATCGGAAGAAAAAGCGAAGACAAATATGCTGGCAAAACAGAGATTCTCCTTCGATTCCAATGGTAAGCTGGCAAACTGTGAATCCAGGGATCCTTCTGTGTGCGAAATCTTTATCGTAGAAGGAGATTCCGCGGGGGGAAGTGCAAAAACAGCAAGGAACCGTGCATTTCAAGCGATTCTGCCTATCCGGGGAAAGATTCTCAACGTGGAAAAAGCGAGCATAGATAAGGTACTTGCCAACGCGGAAATTAAGACGATGATCAACGCTTTCGGGTGTGGTTTCTCGGAAGGATATGGTAATGATTTCGATATTTCCAAGCTCCGCTATGATAAGATTATCATTATGGCCGATGCGGATGTGGACGGCGCACATATTTCTACTTTGCTTTTGACCTTATTTTATCGATTTATGCCGGAGCTTATCTTCGAAGGGCATGTGTATCTGGCTATGCCTCCCCTTTATAAAGCGATGCCTTCCAAAGGGAAGGAAGAATATCTCTATGATGATAAGGCGTTGGAAAGATACAGGAAAAGACATAAGGGGCCTTTTACCTTGCAAAGGTATAAAGGACTTGGTGAAATGGATGCGGATCAGCTATGGGAGACAACGCTCGATCCGGCAAGCCGTCTGTTAAAGCAGGTGGAAATTGAAGATGCCAGAATGGCTTCTGAGGTAACAGAGATGTTAATGGGCACAGAGGTGCCTCCAAGAAAGACATTTATTTACGAGCATGCGGCAGATGCCGAGCTTGATATTTAGTAATTGGTCGGAGGGGTAAGTGTAACATGGAAGACAGTAGAATTATAAAGACCGAATATTCGGAAGTGATGCAGAAATCATATATCGATTATGCGATGAGCGTTATTATTGCGAGAGCGCTTCCTGATGTGCGGGATGGGTTAAAGCCGGTACAGCGTAGAACCCTATACGATATGTATGAATTAGGGATGCGATATGACAAGCCGTATAGAAAGAGCGCACGTATTGTGGGAGATACTATGGGTAAGTATCATCCTCATGGTGACAGTTCAATTTACGAAGCTCTTGTAGTGATGACTCAAGATTTCAAAAAGGGGATGCCTCTAGTAGACGGACATGGTAATTTCGGTAACATTGAGGGTGACGGTGCGGCTGCTATGAGGTATACGGAAGCGAGGCTTCAGAAAGTAACTCAGGAAGCTTTTCTTTCCGATCTCGATAAAAATGTGGTGGACTTTGTTCCTAATTTCGACGAAACGGAGAGGGAACCGTCCGTGCTGCCTGTAAAAATTCCTAATTTGTTAGTGAACGGTTCGGAGGGAATTGCAGTAGGAATGGCTACCAGTATCCCGCCCCATAACTTGGGAGAGGTTATCGATGCCACAAGAGCTTATATGAAGGATGAAAATATAAGCACCAGAGAGTTGATGAGATATGTAAAAGGTCCCGATTTCCCGACAGGCGGCATTGTCATTAACAAGGATGAACTCCTGGATATATATGAAAGTGGGAGCGGTAAGATTAAGGTACGTGGGAAGATAGAGATAGAAAAGGCCAAGGGTGGAAAGACTAACCTGGTTATCACTGAGATTCCTTATCCGATGATAGGTGCCGGCATTTCTAAGTTTCTTTCCGATGTGGCCGGACTTGCAGAAACGAAAAAGACACAGGATATTGTGGATATTTCCAACCAGTCCTCCAAGGAGGGCATCCGTATCGTTATTGAACTTCGAAAGGATGCGGATATCGAGAATTTCAAGAATATGCTCTATAAGAAAACACGCCTGGAAGATACCTTTGGAGTGAACATGCTGGCGATTTCCAAAGGAAGGCCGGAAACGCTCGGTTTAAAGCAGATCATTAAGGCGAATGTAGACTTTCAGTTCGAGGTCGCCAAGAGAAAATATGAGACCCTTCTCGCAAAAGAGATGGAGCGAAAGGAAATACAGGAAGGTCTTATTAAGGCTTGCAACGTAATCGACTTGATTATTGAAATTTTACGGGGAAGTAGGGACCGTGCCATGGCGAAAGCATGCCTTGTGTCCGGGAATGTGGATGGTATCAAATTCAAGTCCAAAGAATCGAAAATCATGGCCACCCAGCTTATGTTCTCAGAAAAACAGGCTGATGCCATTCTCGATATGCGTCTATACCGTCTAATCGGTCTGGAAATCGAAGCCTTAATGAATCAGCATGAAGAGACGATGGCAAATATCTACCGTTATGAGGATATTCTGGAGCGCAGGGACTCCATGGCCCAAGTTATTATGAACGAATTGGGTGCCATCAAGAAAGAATATGCGAGGGAAAGAAGAACTGTAGTAGAAAATGGTGCAGAAGCGGTATATGAAGAGAAGAAAGTAGAAGAGATGGAAGTGATGTGTCTGATGGACCGTTTCGGATACTTAAAAACAATCGATATGCCCACCTATGAACGCAACAAGGAAGCGGCAGATGCAGAAAATAAATATGTATTTTCCTGTAAAAATGTGGGAAGAATATGTATTTTCACGAATAAAGGACAGCTTCATACGATTAAGGTCCAGGATATTCCCTTTGGAAAATTCAGGGATAAAGGAATCCCAGTGGATAATGTGAGCAATTATAGTTCGGAAAAAGAGGAAATCCTCTTAGTAACCAGCCAAACACAGCTTAACTTGTATCGGGTAATATTCGCGACCAAAATGTCTATGTTGAAAATTGTGGACGGCGGAGAATTCGATGTAATGAAAAGAACGGTTGCAGCCACTAAGCTTCAGGACGGTGATGAAGTGGTAAGTGTAGTAATTGCTGATGAGCAAAAAAACATTGTACTGCAGACGGCCGGAGGCTTTTTCCTTCGATTCCAGATCGATGAGATTCCTGAGAAGAAAAAGGGAGCTGTGGGGGTACGCGGAATGAAGCTTAGCGATAATGATTACGTGGAAGCGGTATACTATACAAACAGCACCTCGGATCAGACAATAGAATATAAGAATAAGAATGTTGAGCTAAACCGCTTAAAGCTTGGAAAGCGAGATACGAAAGGGGTTAAGATTCGAGTATAAGAACTTGGATAAGATTTCGTAAAAAAGATTGACCACAGGCCGTGAAACGATTAATATGTTGATATATAGTTTATAAGCGCTTAACGGCTAAATAATAACTATAAAGATGGAGTTCATATGAGAGTAATAGCAGGAACGGCCAGAAGCCTGAGACTTAAGACGATTCCCGGGCAAAACACAAGGCCTACTACCGACAGAATAAAAGAAACCTTATTTAATATGATGCAGCCTTATATAGGTGATAGTGTATTTTTGGATTTGTTCGCTGGAAGCGGCGGTATTGGGATTGAAGCCTTAAGCCGTGGTGCGAAAAAGGTGTATTTTGTAGAAAATGATAAGTCAGCATTTGCCTGCATCAGTGAGAACGTAAAGTTTACTCGCTTTGAAGAGCAATCAGTTCTTTTAAAGCAGGACGTGCTTGGTGCTCTTTCCATGATAGGGGAGAAGGAGGTTGACCTTATTTTCATGGATCCCCCTTATCTTTCAGGCTATGAGCGAAAGGTTTTATCGATACTTTCTCAAAAAGCTTATGTGACGGAGAATACCATTATTGTTATGGAAGCCGCACTTGAAAGCGACTTTTCGTATGTTGAGGAACTTGGATTTGAAATTACGAAAGTAAAGAATTACAAAACGAATAAGCACGTATTCGTTGCAAGAGAAGGGGATTAGAAATGAAGAAAGCAATATACCCAGGAAGCTTTGACCCGGTTACCTTCGGTCATCTTGATATCATCCGGCGTTCAGCAAGTATTTTTGACGAATTAACGGTAGGTGTGTTGAATAATAACTTAAAGACTCCGTTGTTTTCTGTAGAAGAACGTGTTAAGATATTACAGGAAGCTACTAAGGATTTGCCGAATGTGAAGATAGATTCTTTCAGTGGATTGCTGGTTAATTATACGAAGGAAAAGGACATCCATGTAGCAGTTCGGGGCGTTAGGGCTATTACCGACTATGATTATGAACTGCAGATTGCCCAAACGAACCATAAGCTGTCGGGAGGGGAGTTGGATACAATATTTCTCACTCCTAATCTAGAGTATGCTTATTTGAGTTCCAGCGGTGTGAAAGAAATTGCAAGCTTTCATGGAGATATTTCCATGTGTGTTCCGGAATTTATTGTGAAGCTTGTTTATGAAAAATATGGATTCGGTGAAGAGTAACAGATATTATCAGTAATAGGAGATTAATATATGAGCAGTAGAATCGAACAATTAATAGATGAGATAGAGGAATATATTGACAGTTGTAAATATCAGCCTTTATCTAATACAAAGATAATTGTAAATAAAGAAGAAATTGACGAATTGCTCAGAGAGCTTCGCATGAAGACACCTGATGAAATAAAGCGTTACCAGAAGATTATCAGCAATAAGGAAGCCATTTTAAATGATGCCCGAGCTAAGGCGGAAGCTCTTATCAATGAAGCAACGCTTCATACGAATGAGTTGATTAATGAGCACGAGATTATGCAACAGGCATACAGCCAGGCGAATGAGGTGGTGACCCTCGCTTCCCATCAGGCACAGGGGATTCTGGATAATGCTACGATAGAAGCTAACAATATTAAGACTGCGGTAATGCAATATGCGGATGATATGCTCGCCAATATGGAGAATCTGATTGCTCAGACAGCCAATATGACCACAGCGCATTATGAAAGCTTTGTAAATAATTTGAATAGCTATTCCGAGATTGTAAGGGCTAACCGGGCGGAGTTGAATCCTCAGGAGGAAGATTTCTTAGATGAGGGGAATGGTACCGGCGAGGAACCGTTGAATCTGGATTTATTGTAATATATTTTAACGTTAATTTTAACGGGCTCCGTCATTGGCGGAGCCGTTTTTTATATTTGATAGGGGGATATATGGGGAAATGAATAAAGTAATGGTTTATTTTTGGGCAGGGGTTTTCTTCTTCCTATGTCAGGTACTTCCGGCTCGCGGTAGCGAGCTTGTTCACGGTAGTGAACCTGTTGTTGTAGTGTTAGATCCAGGGCACGGAGGTGAGAATCTCGGTGCTGAATATGGAAAATATACGGAAAAATATATGACAATGATAGTGGCGAAAGCCATGAAGGAAGAGTTGGAAAAATACGAAGGAATTACTGTATATTTAACGAGAGAAAATGATGAGGATATGACACTGGAAGAAAGAGTGCTATTTGCCAAATCTGTGAATGCAGACTTTTTGTTCTGCCTTCATTTCAACATGTCTGTTAAACATGATTTGTTCGGTGCAGAGGTATGGGTGTCCGCTTTTGATAAGGAATACCAAAGAGGATACACTTTTGCAAGTGTCGAAATGGACATGCTGACAGATCTGGGCTTATATTCCCGAGGGATTAAGACGAAGTTAAACGATCGGGGAACAGACTATTATGGCATTCTCCGCCATGCTACTGCTAACGATTTAACCGCTGTATTAATCGAGCATTGTCATCTGGATCAGGAAAATGATGAGGAATTCTATACCTCCCCGGAAAGTTTAAAGCAGTTCGGTATCTTGGACGCTACGGCTGTGGCGAAATACTATGGATTGCAGTCGAAACAGCTCGGTGTTGACTATAGCTATTATCAAAATGTAGAGATTCCACTGCCATCTACTGCTGTAACGCCTGACGATACGGCACCTGATATTTGTATTATTGATGTGAAAGATGTAAAAGAAGATACCGGAAGTGTAACCGTAGAGGTATCCGCCCAGGATTATGACAGTTATATGTTGTATTACTCCTATAGCTACGATGGAGGCGTGACTTTTTCTGATTTGCAAAGATGGTCTCCGAGAGATGAAGACACCATCCGATTTACATTTCAAGTGCCTTCTGGTACGGTTCCGGAGATTGTTGTAAGAGCCTATAACGGATTTGATGGTTTTACCGAAAGCAACCATATTCATTTACCGTCTATCCGTTATGGGATAGATGAGGAGGAAGCCGTAGAAGCGAGCAATATTATAGCGGCCGGAGAAAATGAGCAGACAAACGGGTCAGTCAAAGAGGATGCGAGTGACCTAATAAGTCAAAACAAGGAAAAGCAGGAACAACGGAAAGAAATCACAGTCTTATATTTCTTCCAGGTATCCCTTATTTGTGTCGCTATTTTATTCGTACTATTTGCTATAGTGATTCTTTTGTCCGCTATCCGCTCAAAGAAGAAACGAAGACGGAGAAAATAACTTCCAGATTCCATAATACATTGCCGTGAGGCCTGTTAGAATGAGTTTATGAATTGTATATGTTTTCAAGGATAGGCCGGTATCCTTTATCATGCTATAAGTCTGAGCCAGGCAGGAGAAACCGCCGAAGGGTAGAAATAAGAGCACAATAAGAGGAGCAGTATCTCCTATACGGCTGATTCCGCTCGTAATTTCCAAGAGACAGTTAAAAAAAGGAAGCGAACTCCTTGCAATTTTCTCACCTGACATAAAAACTTGCGGTATTAAATTCAGCAAATTAAATAAAACCATATAACCGCCCAGCTTGGCGATGCTGTATAGTCCTGACATAACAGAATCGTCCAAAGCATCTAAAAAGGGGATGTTTTTATTTTTTTCCGCTGCTAAGAGCAATGCTTTATGTTTTATAAAAGGGTGGGCCGTCCTTGGAATCCCGATCGTATTTTTGTAAATGGTGTATCTCAAAAAAACGCCATAGAAAAGAGGAATGCCATACATCCCCAGAAGGTACGGCATCTTTTTCGTCAGGTTCAAGGTCGGAAGTACAAAACTGATGAAATAAATGGGGCCGATATTATTACAAAAGGATAGCAGGAATTCCGCCTCTTCTTCCGATATCTTATTATGTACGAGCAAATCGGCAACTACCTTCGCTCCCATAGGAAACCCGCATAAGAATCCAACGATAATGGCATAAATACCGTTCGGTCCAATCGAGAAAATGGGACAAAGAAACGGAGAAAGAGCGCGTACGAATTGCCCGGTCAGATTCAGCCGTATCATCATTGCGGATAGAATCATAAACGGAAGAAGGGTTGGAATCATTCGGTTGAACCATAATTGTAATCCGGTGAAGGAATAGGCAAGGCTTTCTTTTGGAAAGGTCAAAAGCAGGAGCGTTAGTAAAAGGAAGAATCCTGTAACAAAAAAAGTTTTCCAATTTTTTTTCAATGATGCCACCATAGGTTTATGAAATGCATTATAGTAAAGGTATATGAACGGCAGGAATAAATAAGAAGTAAGGAAGGGGAATAAGATGCTGCGATTGGATAAATTCCTATGTGAAGTTAACGCTGGGAGCAGGAGTCAGGTGAAGGCTTACATAAAAAAAGGAATGGTAACTGTAAACGGAACCGTGATAACGAAGCCTGAGACGAAGATAGAAGAAGAAAAGGACGAGGTCATTTTTCAAGGATCTCCCTGTGTCTATCGGAAATATGTTTATTATATGCTGAATAAGCCGCGGGGGGTAGTTTCTGCTACACAGGATAATGTGAATGAAACGGTAACAGGGTTATTAAAGCAGACAGGGTACCATGATTTATTTCCGGTAGGACGTCTGGATAAGGATACGGAGGGACTTTTGCTTATGACGAACGACGGAGCGCTTGCCCATTCTCTGCTTTCTCCCAAAAAAAATGTGACAAAAGTCTATTATGTGGAGATAGAACGTCCCTTAACGAAGGAAGAAATCCTTCTGCTGGAACAGGGAGTAGATATCGGTGAAGAAAAGCTTACTCTCCCTGCATCGGTAGAACTATTGACAGAAAAGAGTCTTTATCTGACGATTACGGAAGGGAAGTTTCACCAAGTGAAGCGTATGCTGCAGGCAGTGAGTAATAAGGTAACCTTTTTAAAGAGGACGGCAATGGGAAGTCTTAGGCTGGATGAATCCTTGCAAGCAGGAGAATATCGGGAACTGACGGCAGAGGAACTTGAGGACTTAAGAGGGTTGGGAGACGCATAATATGAAACTGATAAAAATAATGTTATATTTGTTGCTTGGCCTTCTTGCTCTCGTAAGTTTGTTTATTATTATCAGTGCCTTTCACCCTGACTTCTCTAACCATGTGGCGAAACTCTTATATTCACCCGAAAAAGAGGAAATAAAGGAGACTAGTGCTGTCATTGACGAAGAATTCCCTGAAAACGATCAAGTCTATACCTCGGATGAATTGCTTCGGAACATAACAAATACAGGTAATTCCTACGTTCCTCCGGAAAGAACGGGAATTGAAGTACCGGCGGAACTGTCCGATAAAAGCGGATATGTGCCGATTCAGGAAAGCAGCGAACAAGTCGGCGACGAAGAAGCGGAGAAATTGGAACAGGAGCTTACCTTTGGAGATACCGGTGCTGATCTTACCTTCGATGTAGAGTTCTACCCGTATTACGGAATGCTTGATACTTCAGAGCAAAAGCTATACCGTCAGATATATGCGAATGCGACCGCATTAAATGGCATCTTCACTCCGGTGGAGCAAGTGACTCCGAGACAGCTTATAAATATCTTTATGGCGGTATTTAATGACCATCCGGAAATATTCTGGCTGGATTCGGCTTATAGAGGACGCTTTACGCGAAATAGAAATTGTGTGGAAATTTCCCTCCAATTTAACGAAACGGCTGACAATCTCGCTGCTTCAAAGGCGGCATTCGACCATGCTGCCCAGGAAATCATAAGTGCAGCGCAAACACAGGATAGTGATTTTAACAAAGAAGTATATGTGCACAACACTCTTTTGAATAAAATAGAATATCACAAGAATTCCCCTTTGAATCAGAATGCATATAGTGCACTCGTTAATAACCGGACGGTATGCGCCGGCTATGCGAGGGCTTTTCAGTATATTATGATGAACCTTGGAATTCCTACTTATTATTGTACCGGATATGCCGGTGAGAGTCATGCTTGGAATATCATTAAATTAGAAGGTGAGTTCTATAATGTAGATACGACTTGGGATGATACGGATCCCAACACCTATGATTATTTCAACAGAACTGATGCTGATTTTGCAGGTACTCATATGAGAGAGGACTTATCGGTATGTCTGCCTCCTTGTAACGGACAGAAATATGCGGGACCAAAACAGGAAGAGGGACAGGCTGTGAACAGCAATCCCGGCAATCCGGTCATTGGGCTTAGAAGTCTGGACGATGTAGGTTTTTCCTCGGCGGATGTTCTGATGAATATGGATGACTATTATAACAATTGTTATGAGGCAGTGATACTGGCAGGCGGTTCTGTGCAGTTTCAGAATGTAGTAGCAAGTAACGACTTATGGGAGCAATGTTATGACGCCTATGTAAGCGGAAGCTTCGGTGATGCGTATATGAATCGGGTGATGGAGGAGTTAGGGGCATCCGGCAGTGTGGTAGAGGTTCAGGCAGAACTCTTACAGGGAGGAGAGATTTTACTATCTCATTGGGCCGATATTTATTTCTAGAGCAAAAGGTTGTCTTTCGATTTCAGGGATTATCCCGAAGCGAAAATTGAAGGTTAGAAATTATTTCCAATAGTAGTAAAAAAACTCTTGCCATATATAAGTTTAGTTGCTATACTATGAGTAGTTAGCAAAGACTAACTTCTTGTGAATAAATCATGGACGACTCCTTTTGCTTATCATAATCGCAAAGGGCAAAAGGAGAAATCCCTCTATGGGAAAGGATGATAACAATGAACTATTTAGAAATTGAAAAAGTAATTGGACGTGAAATTATTGACTCGAGAGGAAACCCCACCGTCGAGGCGGAGGTATATTTGATAGACGGTACTGTAGGAAGAGGAACCGCACCGAGCGGAGCATCTACAGGAGAATTCGAAGCACTCGAACTTCGCGATGGTGATAAATCCCGTTTCGGAGGCAAAGGTGTACAAAAGGCAGTACATAATATTAATACAACAATTAACGATACCCTGCAAGGGTTGGACGCTTCCGATATTTATGCTGTGGATGCGGCAATGATTCAGGCAGATGGTACAAAGGATAAATCAAAGCTTGGAGCTAACGCTATTTTAGCAGTATCCATCGCTTCTGCGAGAGCGGCGGCTAACGCTCTTGAAATTCCGCTTTACCGTTTCCTCGGAGGAGTGAACAGCAACAGACTTCCGGTGCCGATGATGAATATCTTAAATGGCGGAGCACATGCTGCGAATACCGTGGATGTACAGGAGTTCATGATTATGCCGGTAGGGGCAGATAGCTTTAGAGAAGGACTTCGCCAGTGTACAGAGGTATTTCATGCATTAGCTGCTCTTTTGAAATCAAAAGGACTTGCTACCTCAGTAGGCGATGAAGGAGGATTTGCTCCTGACCTTGCCAGCGATGAAGAAGCTATTTTGTATATCTTAGATGCGATAAAAGCGGCTGGCTACGAACCGGGTAAAGATTTTGTTCTTGCAATGGATGCTGCAGCAAGCGAATGGAAGGGCGAGAATAAAGGTGAATATCTTCTTCCTAAATGCAAGAAGAAATATACATCAGCAGAATTGGTGGCTCATTGGAAGGCTCTCTGCGAGAAATATCCTATTTATTCGATTGAAGATGGATTGGATGAAGAGGACTGGGATGGCTGGCAGTTGATGACGAAAGAACTCGGCGATAAAATACAGCTTGTTGGAGACGATTTATTCGTAACAAACACAGAACGTCTGAAAAAAGGAATTGATTCGGGCTGCGGTAACTCCATTCTCATTAAATTAAATCAGATCGGATCCGTATCGGAGACATTAGAGGCTATTAAAATGGCGCATAAGGCTGGTTACACGGCAATTTCTTCTCATCGTTCAGGAGAGACAGAAGATACGACAATTGCAGATTTGGCAGTTGCTTTAAATACTTGCCAGATTAAGACAGGAGCACCGAGCAGAAGTGAACGAGTTGCGAAATACAATCAATTGCTTCGTATTGAAGAGGAACTTGGAGCGGGTGCTGTATATCCTGGTTTTGATGCTTTCTAATTTTATATATTTTTTGTTTCATTAAAATGCTTTTAACTATTTCATAATCCATATAAAAATCCGCACTTACTCGCCATGTTGTAAGTGCGGATTTTGCTGTTCCATACGTGATAAATATTATAAAAATAAAAATTAATGATCCTTTTTTATGTATTCTTTGATCGCTTCGAAACTTTCGGTGCTAATTACATGCTCGATACGGCAGGCGTCATCGGCGGCAGTAGTCTTATCAACTCCAAGATCCACGAGCCAGGAGGAGAGAAGTTCGTGCCTTTCGTAAATAATATCCGCAATTTTGCGTCCGGATTCCGTTAAATTAATAAATCCTTCGGATGTCACAGTAATATACTCTTTTTCGCGCAAATTTTTCATCGCCACACTGACGCTCGACTTCTTAAACCCCAATTCTTCGGCAATATCGACGGAACGTACCACGGGATGAGATTTACTGAGTATTAAAATAGTTTCCAGATAGTTTTCGGCTGATTCGTTTATATGCATAAGTATTACCCCATTTTCGTTTTAAATATAGTATAAATCCGATGAAAAATGTTATGTTTTTAGTATATCATATTCCAACTAAAACAGCAAATGTAACAATTTATAAGATAGCGTAAATTTACTGTAGGATTTAATTGGGTAGAGAATCCCCTTGATGTGTTTTAGATTTAACCTCTTTTCACAATATACCTACTTTCTATTCTTTTTACAATCCCCAAATGTGGTTTTTAAAATAAGCTATCTTTTTCACTTCTGGAAAGGGAATGCTATGAGTTATCCTTTCTACATAGCGTTGTTCCTCTGTCAGTCGCTTGCTTTCCAATCGAAACATCTCGCTGCTTAAATAGATTCTTTCTTCTGTACCCACTGCTATGGGCAACTCCTGCTTTTGCATTCTCACCAACTCCAACATATTTCCTTTGTTTGCTTTATAAATCCTTAGCTTTGCCATTTGGTGAACTCCATGCTTACTCCACCCTAATGGTCTGGAACTCATCCTGTCTGCGTAGATATGGCTCACATGTCCTTCTGCACTGCATCCCACTTGTGTTTCTTTATTTCTCAAACCCTGCATGATCCCATCCCAATGCCCTAGGATATAAGCCATACTACTTTCTACCTTTTTCCTTTGTGCTTCGTTTTCTGTTATATTCAGGATTTTTTCAAAGGTCTCGGATGCCATCCATTTCGCTCTCTTGTGTATGGCACCATACAGTTCACTTCTTGCATCCTCTGACGAATCCATTAAATGCGAAGTTGCTGCTGTGATATATTTCTGCATATGGAATTTATCCAGTACGAAGGTTGATCCGGCTATAAATTTACGTCCGCTTTTTATCCAGGCTGCACCATCTCCATTAATATAAATCTGTTTTATGGCATCCATGTCATAGGTGGCGCTGATATACTCATAAATCTCTCGCCAGAACTGTTCTACTCCTTTGCTTCCCTCATATATGCCCCCAAAGTACTTCGGATTGATCAGCTTAAACCTTTCGCTTTTAGGCGCTTCTGATTCCGCACCTTCATATACATAGGCTATTTTAGGCATACTGGTGTTGCTTCGAGGTTTCGTGATATCTCCCTTTTTCTCGAGATACTGCAATGACACATGATCTTCATCTGCATCAATATAAAGATAGGAAACCTGTTTTTTATTCTCTATTTTTTCTGGTTTTGTATGAAATTTCAGATCATGTATCTTATTTTTTACTGTCTGTTTGCTGACTTTTTCGGAAAGACTGGCTCTGATTCCTCCTTTGCGATAGCTACTGTCGACCGCTTCCTCAAGCATCTGCGCCTGTGCATCTTCTGTCATCCTTACATGGCTTTCTAATCCCATGATCCGATCTAGCAGATATTCACAGGCTCCAGTCTTCTTGTTCTTAAACAGTGTCTTGCAATATCTCACAGTTCCAAGGCTGGTAATCAGGGATGTTTCATCTCGTCTGCTTATGACCCAGTTTCTCCTTCTGTATCCGCTGTTTCTCAGTTCTTCATCCATACTTTCAAAAGTCTCCGCAATCATGTCCAGTCCTAACTGTACTACACTATCTGTAATTCCATAGATAAACTCTGCTTGTTGTTGAGGATCTTTCAAAAACTTTTCCAGAACTCCTGTTAAATTTTTTGCCCCATTTTCTTCAAACTGTTGTATACTTTTAATCATAGAGAGCACCTTCCTTTGTGTCCGATTTTTTCTTAGTCGTTAAAATCATAACACAAAGAGGCGTTCTCTTTTTATTCAATTAATATCCTACAAAAACTTTACCCTAGCAATTTATAATTATTGGTTCAAATTATCTATAAAATTCTTGACAACCATTGTCAGTTAGAATATACTAACCATATAAAATGAAATGAAAATAATTATCAAAATCATATAATAATTCAGATGAGCTACAGGATATGGAATGCTCAGGAAAGCAGAGGATAAAGATGCCTTTAACAATGGTAAAAGCAGGAGAATCTAACGTAATTCGTAAAATAGGCGGCAAGGAAGAGACGAGGCGCTTTTTGGAGAATCTCGGCTTTGTAACTGGAGGTATTGTAACGGTTGTGTCGGAGATTGGTGGCAATATGATTGTTAACATCAAAGATTCCAGAGTTGCTATTGGTAAGGATATGGCACTTAAGATTATGGTGGAGTAATAGAAAATCTACCGGAATCAATTATCCTAAAGGAGGTGCAGTATGGGAACAGCTATTGTTGCAGTTGTTGTGTTAGGTATCGTTGCTCTGGCCGTGAGAAGTATGGTTCGGGCAAAGAAAAACGGAAAATCATGCGGTATGGGTTGTGATCAATGCGAAGGCGGTTGCGGGCATTGACCCACTTGAAGTCAAATAAAAGCAAGGGAAGCGGAATGTTAATTCATTCTGCTTTTTTTATTCTATAAGAAAGACCTTGTTACATTAAATTGTAGAAGTGTTGATCCTATAGAATAAAAGCACTCCGCGTTTGCGTTCCACTTACTTTTGCTATGCATATCTTACATATGAAGGAGGAAAACCGAAGGAAAAATGTCGAATAAGGCAGAAAGATATGTTAAGAAGTTGCTAATTTATAGGTGATTATGGTTGATTTTGTTTGCTTTTAGGATCATAATTCATCAAATTGACAGTACGTAATTGGACAGCCAATTTTCAGGCAGAGAGATTTAACATAATTTAGTAAGAGTGAGGTTGAAGAGTATGAAATATCTAAGAATTTTATTAATTAGTGTCCCCCTTTCCTTCGTAGGATATTTTATGAATTGGAATGCAACTACCATGTTTATTTTGGCCTGTATCGCTATTATACCGTTAGCCGGATACCTGGGGAGCGCTACCGAATCTATCGCTGTTTATACGGGACCGAAAGCGGGCGGTTTCTTAAATGCCACATTTGGAAATGCGACGGAGCTTATCATTAGCTTCTTTGCCATCAGGGCAGGACTGTTTGATGTGGTAAAGGCTACGTTAGCAGGTTCTGTACTTGGAAATATTTTATTAGTACTCGGCTGTAGCATACTAGCCGGAGGCTTGAAACATAAGGTGCTGAAATACGATGCGAAATTAGGCCGCTCCACGGCAACCATGCTTTTATTTGCCGTAGTGGCTCTTGCTATGCCTGCCGTATTTACCGCGAAGATACAAGAGGATGTCATTGTTGGAAAATATATGACCTTTAGCATTATTACAAGCATCATTATGCTCATCACATATGTTGTCGGTGTTATTTATTCCTTCAAAAGCCAGAATGATCTATATGATGAAAAGGACGAAGAAGAAGAGGCTCAGTGGAGCCTTATTGCCAGTACCGTCATTCTTGCAGTAGCCACTATCCTGATTGCTGTCGAATCAGAATTTCTGGTGGGAAGTATCGAACCGATGACAGAAGCAGCCGGAATTTCCCAGATGTTCATAGGTATTATTCTGATACCTATCGTAGGAAATGCAGCGGAGCATAGCACAGCAATTATTATGGCTCTTAAGAATAAAATGGATATCGCCATTGAAATTGCAGTAGGCTCCAGTTTACAAATCGTACTATTCGTCATTCCGATTTCGGTTATTATGAGTCTTTTCATATCGGAAACGCCTATGAGCATTGTTTTTAAAGCAGGAGAAATTTTCTTGTTTGGAGCCAGCGTATTTATTGTAAACCATATTGTAAAGGCAGGAAGGACCGACTGGATGGAAGGCCTTAAGCTAATATCGGTTTATATTATTGCGGCAGTAGGTTTTTTCATGATAGGATAGAACGTTATTAAAACAAGAAACCGCTTGATTGTTTGTGCAGTCAGGCGGTTTTTCCGTTGTAAAACATTTGTTTTGTTTCTCCTATTTATATAAAGTATAACGTGCGGATTCCTTTCATTTATGGTATGATATTGAGTTGGATAAGAGAGAAAGGTTTTTAAGATAATGTTACATAATATTGATGCAGTTATTTTTGATTTGGACGGTTCCTTGGTAGATTCCATGTGGATTTGGGAACAGATAGATATTGAATACCTTGGGAGGTTTGGGCTGAATCTTCCTTCCGGGTTACAGGGGCAGATAGAAGGAAAGAGCTTTAGCGAGACCGCTCACTTTTTTAAGGAACATTTTCAACTTCCTGATCCCATTCAGAAAATAAAGGATGATTGGAATCGAATGGCTTGGGATAAATATAGCAATGAAGTTCCTTTGAAAAATGGAGTGAACCTTTTTCTGAAATATTGTCGTAAAAATAAGATCAAATTAGGAATCGCAACGAGTAATTCCAGGGAATTGGTAGAAAATGTTATAAAGGTACACGATATATCAAAATACTTTTCCTGTATCATGACTTCTTGCGAGGTGGAACGCGGAAAGCCTTCCCCTGATATTTATTTGGCAGTAGCGGATAGGCTTAAGGTGGAGCCTTCCAGATGTCTTGTGTTCGAGGACATTGTTGCCGGAATTACGGCCGGAAAATCTGCCGGAATGAGGGTATGTGCTGTAGAAGATTTATATTCCAGAACACAAAGGGAGAAAAAGAAGGAATTAGCCGATTATTATATCGAAGACTTTATGGAATTTTCTCCGTTGTATACATAAAGAAATAGTTTCACAAACAAAAGAATGAGATTTGGATGAATTGCAAAGATAGGAGAATTGAACGGGTGAATGGATTTTTACCGATAACAAAGGAAGAATTATTAGAACAGGGTGTGGAACAACCTGACTTCGTTTATGTGATAGGAGATGCTTATGTGGACCATCCTTCTTTTGGTCATGCAGTAATTAGCAGGATCTTAGAAGCGAATGGCTATAGCGTTGCAATTATTTCGCAGCCGGATTGGAAGGATGATAAAAGTATCACTGTATTTGGGGAGCCTCGTCTTGGATTTCTTGTTGCATCCGGGAATATGGACTCTATGGTGAATCATTATTATGTGTCGAAAAAGAGAAGACAAAGCGACGCCTATACTCCGGGTGGAGAAGCTTATAAAAGACCGGATAATGCAACCGTAGTATATGGCAATCTAATACGCAGAACTTACAAGGAAGTACCCATTATTATCGGTGGAATTGAAGCGAGTCTGCGCAGACTTGCTCACTATGATTATTGGTCGGACAGCTTCAAACGTTCCATTCTATTGGATTCACAGGCGGACTTAATTTCTTATGGTATGGGAGAACATTCCATCGTAGAGATTGCAGATGCCCTAAACAGCGGTATTAGCGTAAAAGATATTACTTTTATTATGGGAACTGTGTATAAAACAAGGGATATATCCGGAATCTATGATAGTATAGAACTTCCTTCTTATGAAGAAATGAAGCAGGATAGCAAGAAGTATGCGGATAGCTTCGCCCTACAGTATGAAAATACCGATCCTTTCACAGGAAATTATTTAATAGAAGCCTATCCGAACGGTGTTTATGTCGTACAGAATCCACCTTCGAAGCCTTTGACCACAGAGGAGATGGATTACGTATACCACTTGCCTTATCAGAGGACTTACCATCCTTCTTATGAAGAAATGGGCGGAGTTCCTGCTATCTCAGAGATTAAGTTTTCCTTAATCAGTAACAGAGGCTGCTTTGGGGGCTGTAATTTCTGTGCCCTCACCTTTCATCAGGGAAGGACGATGCAGGTGAGAAGTCATGAATCCATTTTGCAGGAAGCACATTTAATTACAGAAGATAAAGATTTCAAAGGATATATACATGATGTGGGCGGACCTACCGCTAATTTTCGCCATCCCTCCTGTGAAAAACAGCTCACACAAGGAGTGTGTAAGACTAAACAGTGTTTGTTCCCTTCTCCTTGCAAGAATCTTACCGTTGACCATAGTGATTACCTTAAGCTTATGCGTAAATTGCGGGAGGTTCCGAAGGTGAAAAAGGTATTTATACGTTCCGGCATTCGTTTTGACTATCTTATGGAAGATGCGGACGATACTTTTTTCAAGGAGCTGGTGGAACATCATGTCAGCGGTCAGCTTAAAGTGGCACCGGAGCATATTTCCGATGCTGTTCTATCGAAAATGGGAAAGCCGGAAAATGCTGTCTATGAGCGTTTCATCAAAAAATATAAAAAGATAAATGAACAGTTGGATAAAAAACAGTTCCTCGTTCCTTATCTGATGTCCTCCCATCCCGGTTCTACGTTAAAGGAGGCCATAGAGCTTGCGGAGTATTTGCGTGACCTGGGTTATATGCCGGAGCAGGTGCAGGATTTTTACCCTACTCCTTCCACCGTATCTACCGTTATGTATTATACCGGAATCGATCCGCGGGATGGCAAAAATGTATATGTCTGCAGAAACCCGCATGAAAAGGCGATGCAGAGAGCGCTGATACAGTATCGGAATCCTAAGAACTACGATCTCGTATATGAAGCACTAGTCAGTGCAGGCAGGGAAGATCTCATCGGATTCGATAAAAAATGTTTAATCCGTCCGAGAGCTGCCGTGCCTTCAGTAGGTAAAAAGACATCATCCCCGAATGGTTCGGTAAAAGATAGAAGAACGAAAAATACAAAATCTGCATCATTTAAGAAGAAAACAATACGAAATGTTCATAAGAAAAAGTAAAGGAAAGACCCTAAAATGTGAACGGGGAAATAAAAATAGAAAAGGGTGAATTTTATGAAAAGAAAAAATATAGCGATTATTACCGGTGCATCTTCTGGCCTGGGATTGGAATTTGCTTTGCAGATGGATAAGATTTTTCATAAGATGGATGAAATTTGGCTTATCGCAAGGCGGAAAGAACGTATGACTGAGCTGGCTAAGCTCATTGAGATGCCGACGAAGGTAATTGCCATGGATGTGACCGATGTAAATGATATGCGCGCTTTCGGCAAGATCCTTGAAATCGAGGACGTAACGATTCGTATGCTCGTTAACAGTGCAGGCTTTGGCTTAATGGGAGCATTCGACTCCCTTAGTATTGAAGAGCAACTGGATATGTTGGATGTGAATTGTAAAGCATTGACCAGAATGACTTATTACTGCATTCCTTATATGCAAAAGAACAGTCGTATCCTCCAGATCGCTTCCAGTGCAGGCTTCTTGCCGCAGAAGAATTTTGCTGTTTATGCGGCCAGCAAATCTTATGTACTCAGTTTTTCGAGGGCATTGAGGGAAGAACTGCGCGGACGGAATATATGGGTAACAGCAGTTTGTCCGGGGCCGGTGGATACAGAGTTTTTCGATGTTGCAGAACGTTCCGGTTCCACCCTTGGCCTTAAGAAATGGACGATGGTGGATGTAGAGAGAGTAGTAAGAGAAGCCCTTTTAGATTCGTACGATAAGAAAGCGATATCCGTCTGCAGCCTTCCTATCAAATCCTTCCATGTTATGGCAAAAGTGATACCTCATTCCTGGTTGTTAGGAATTATGAACTTATTAAAGTAACGGGCATAAAAAATCTTAGGATAATTAAATAATATAAATAAAACACAATGATTGGTAATTGAAATAATACAGAAAGTGAAATGATAGTATGGAACGAAAGAAAATCGGCAGTAGAGTAAAAAAGGGTGAATATGGTTATTTAGTGGCACAACGCATAAAGGTTATTATAAGGACTGTTTTTATGTTCGCGTTATCCTTGGGTATTTTTGGAATTGGCTTATGGCTTAACGGGGGAGATAAGAAGAGTATATGGACAATTGCCGCAGTGGTCGGCCTTCTTCCTGCCAGTAGAAGTGCGGTTTCTATGATAATGTTTCTAAAGGCCAGAGGCTGTTCGGATGAGGCACACCAGAGGCTTCAGAAACAAGAAGAAGGCCTCACCTATCTCTACGATTTGTTTTTCACCTCCTATCAGAAGAATTATCAAGTCAGTCATATGGTCGTGAAGGATTCCATTATCTGTGGCTTCTCGGAAGATGCTACCTGTGACGAAAAGGCTTGTGCCCGGCATATCGAAAGTATGCTAAAACAGAGCGGCTATAAAAATATAACGGTTAAAATTGATACAAATCTACAAAAGTATTGTGAAAGTCTCGATAATTTAAAAAGTCTGGAAGGTATTAAAAACGAGGATGCCGAGAAAAAATTACAAGATATTCTGAGCTGCTTACTGTCGATTACGCTATAAATGGCATCGAGCCTGGACTATAAGAAAGGCATGATTATTATGCAACTTTTAATTATAAAAGAAAATGAAGCAGGCCAGCGCCTAGATAAATATTTACATAAATATTTGAAAGAAGCTCCGAATAGCTTTCTTTATAAAATGCTACGCAAAAAGAACATCGTACTTAATGGTAAAAAAGCCTCCGGAAATGAGAAGCTGATAATCGGCGATGAAATTCGTCTCTTTTTCTCAGAGGAAACCTTGGAAAAGATGAAAGGGAAAGGGTCGGAGATTCCGGAATCTTTAGACCGACAGTATAAAGATTATAAAAAAGCTTATGAAGCATATGGAAAGCTTCCCGTTATTTATGAAGACCATCATGTTTTAATTGTGAATAAGCCTGCCGGGTTATTGACGCAGAAAGCACATCCGGAAGACCTTTCTCTCAATGAATGGTTTATTGGATATCTGCTGATGCATGGAGAAATCACAAAAGAAGAATTACATACGTTCAGGCCTTCCGTTTGTAATCGCCTGGACCGCAATACGAGTGGTATGGTCATCTGCGGAAAGACAATTGCAGGCAGTCAGAAAATGAGTGAATTATTAAAGGATAGAAGCCTTCATAAATATTACCGACTTTACGTGAAGGGGAAGATTGTACATGCTACCTTGATTGAGGGCTATCTGACAAAAGATGAGAAGAAAAATAAGGTAGTCGTTACAAAGCGGCCGAATGGAGCAGAATCTTCCTTTATTAAGACGAAATATGAACCTTTGAAGGTTATAGGAGATAAAACGTTGTTGGAAGTAGAACTGATTACGGGCAAGACCCATCAGATTAGAGCACACCTTGCTTCCATCGGCCATCCTCTTCTGGGCGACTATAAGTATGGAGACCGCAAGTTCAACGATAACTATAAGAAAAAGTATAAAGTGGAAAGCCAGCTTCTTCATGCTCACCGTTTGGAATTCCCGGTACTTACCGGAGAATTCGAAGCAATTAGTGAAAAAAAGCTGATTGCAGAAGAACCCCCGATTTTTCATTTAATAGAAGATGACTTATAAAAGGCTGGAATAGGAAAGAAAATGGGAACTTGGAATTCGAGAGGTCTTCGGGGTTCTACCTTAGAGGATCTTATTAACCTAACAAATGAAAGATATTTGGAAAGCGGACTGGCTCTTATTCAGAAGGTGCCAACACCGATCACTCCAATTACTATCGATAAGCAAAGCAGGCATATCACCTTAGCTTACTTCGAGCAGAAAAGTACCGTCGATTATATCGGGGCTGTACAAGGAATACCGGTATGCTTTGATGCGAAAGAATGCGGAACTGATACCTTTGCCCTTCAGAATATACATGAACATCAGGTAGAATTCATGAAGCAATTCGAAAAGCAAAGAGGTATCGCTTTTTTTATCATTTATTACACGCATAAAGATTTATTTTACTATTTAACTTACGATATGCTGGCTTTCTTCTGGGAGAGGGCCACTGGAGGAGGGCGGAAGAGCTTCCGCTTTGAGGAACTGAATCCGGAATATGTGATACCGAAGAAAAATGGCGTTTTTGTTCCCTATTTGGATGTCCTTCAGAAAGATTTAGAGGATAGAGAATTCCTTATTTGACAAGATTCCTTTTTTGCGTTATACTACGTGTAATTTGTTGTGCTAATTTGATATCACTGTAACTTGATAAAGCAAAAGAAGGGGATTCTAGTATTATGGATATGAAATTTCTACATACGCCGGAAGGCGTCCGGGATATATACGGTAACGAGTATGCGAAAAAGTTAACCGTAGAAACATGGATTTTAGATAAGATAAGAAGTTATGGATATGAAGATATACAGACACCTACCTTTGAATTTTTCGATGTATTTTCAAAAGAAATAGGAACGACCCCTTCCAGGGAATTGTACAAATTTTATGATAAAGAAGGAGAGACTCTCGTACTTCGTCCGGATTTTACGCCTTCTATGGCCAGATGCGCTTCGAAATACTTTATGGATGAAAATGTGCAGATTCGCTTCTGTTATGTGGGAAATACCTTCACGAATACGACTAATCTTCAAGGTAAGTTAAAGGAAGCGACTCAAATGGGAGCGGAGCTCATTGGAGATGCGAGTGTGGAAGCGGATGCAGAGATGGCAGCCCTTATTATTGAGACCTTATTAGAAACCGGAATACAGGATTTCCAGCTCAACATCGGCAATGTGGAATATTTCAAAGGGATTTGCATAGAAGCAGGGATTAATGAAGAGACGGAGAGTGAGCTTCGGGAATACATATCAGGGAAAAATTATTTCGGTGCGGAGGAACTTTTAATCGGCAAAAATATCGATCCCATATTACGGGAGAGGTTGTTAACGGTTACCGATTTATTCGGCTCCACAGAAGCTCTTTCTAAGGCCAAAGAACTTACCGGCAATTCACGGGCGATTCAGGCGGTTGAACGACTTGAGAAACTTTATGAAGCTTTGTGTGCTTATGGCGTTGAGAAATATGTCTCTTTCGACCTAGGAATGCTGAGTCGATATCATTATTATACGGGAGTTATTTTCAAAGCCTATACTTATGGTGTGGGTGATGCGATTGTAACAGGAGGAAGATATGATACTCTTTTATCCCGTTTCGGGAAGAATGCACCAGCCATCGGATTTGTAATTGTTATCGATGATTTGATGGCCGCTCTTAGCAGGCAACATATAGAAGTTAAGATTCCGGACGCAGCGATGGTCATAACATATACGCAAGCGAGTTATAAGGAAGACTTGGAAAGGGCAAAGAAGCTGCGTAGGGAAGGGAAAAAGGTAGTTCTTAGTCCGAAGAAAGACGAGGAGGCGGGGTATGAGTAAAGAAGAAAGATATCTGACCTTCGCTTTGGGAAAAGGAAGGCTTGCAAATAAAACATTGGAGCTTTTAGAAGAAATTGGAATCACTTGTGAGGAAATGAAAGACAAAAGCTCAAGAAAGCTTGTTTTTGTTAATGAGGAACTAAAACTTCGTTTTTTTCTTTCCAAGGGGCCCGATGTACCTACTTACGTGGAATATGGCGCTGCTGATATAGGAGTGGTTGGAAAAGACACCATTATGGAGGAAAACAGACGGGTCTATGAAGTATTGGACCTCGGTTTTGGCAAGTGCAGAATGTGCGTATGCGGACCTGCCAGCGCAAAGGAGCTTTTGAAACATCATGAAATGATTCGTGTAGCGAGCAAATATCCTAATATTGCGAAAGACTACTTTTATAACAAAAAACATCAGACGGTAGACATTATTAAGCTGAATGGATCTGTAGAACTCGGCCCTATCGTGAAGCTATCGGATGTTATCGTAGATATTGTCGAGACCGGTTCTACCTTAAATGAGAATGGCCTTGAAGTACTGGAAGAAATCTGTCCCCTTTCTGCAAGGATGATTGTTAATCAGGTGAGTATGCAGATGGAAACGGAACGTATCAAGAAGCTGATTCATGATTTACGTACGCGCATTGCGCTGGCAGATGCATCGAAATAAGAACAGAATTGAAACTGTACCGGAAAGGAATAAGACTGTAAATGAAGATAATTAAGCTAACCTCAGAATCTAAAACAGATCTATTAAATACATTATTAAAGAGAAGTCCGAATAATTACGGTCAGTTCGAGGCTATTGTTGCTGATATTATTGCAAATGTCCGGGAGCGAAGGGATGAAGCTATCTTCGAGTATACCGAGAAGTTCGATCAATGTCATATAGATGCATCGACGGTAAGAGTAACGAAAGCAGAAATCGAAGAGGCTTATAAGCAAGTGGATCCGGCTCTTATCGAAGTGATGAAAAAGGCCGCTGACAATATAAAGAGCTTTCATGAAAAGCAGCTCCACAATAGCTGGATCGATACGAAAGAGGATGGCACGATATTAGGGCAGAAGGTTACACCTATCGGTCTGTCAGGTGTCTATGTGCCAGGTGGTACTGCCGCCTATCCTTCCAGCGTTCTGATGAATGTAATTCCTGCCAAAGTAGCCGGTGTGGAGAGAATTATTATGACCACGCCTCCCGACAAAAAAGGGAAGATTTATGCAGGCACCTTAGTTGCCGCAGATATAGCGGGAGTGAATGAGGTTTATAAAATAGGAGGTGCACAAGCGATTGCGGCTATGGCTTTCGGCACTCAGAGCATTCCTAAGGTTGATAAAATTACCGGACCGGGAAATATTTATGTAGCTCTTGCTAAAAAGGCATGCTTCGGTTACGTAAGTATCGACTCCATCGCCGGACCAAGCGAGATTCTTGTACTGGCTGATGAGACAGCCAATCCCCTCTACGTGGCTTCGGATCTTCTATCTCAGGCGGAACACGACGAAATGGCAAGTGCTATTTTAATTACTACGAGTGAAGGGCTGGCAAAAGAGGTATCTCTTCAGGCCGAGCGATTAACAAAAGAGTTGTCGCGTTCAGAAATCATTCAAAAGTCGTTGAATAACTATGGCTATATTCTTATAGCTGATACAATGGAGGAAGCTGTCGAAGCTGCCAATGAAATTGCATCGGAGCATTTAGAGATATTAACAGCTAATCCTTATGAGATTATGACTAAGATTAAAAATGCAGGTGCGATATTCCTCGGCGAATATTCTTCCGAACCGCTGGGAGACTATTATGCAGGTCCTAATCACATATTGCCTACCAATGGTACTGCGAAGTTTTTCTCCCCTTTGAATGTGGATGACTTTATGAAAAAGACGAGTATTATCTCTTATTCGAGAGAAGCCCTTTTTAAGGTACATAGGGATATCGAATTATTTGCAAAGAGCGAAGGGCTGACGGCACATGCGAATTCAATTAAAGTAAGATTTGAAGAGTCATGACTTAAAAGGGTATTATAGAAAGGTATGGTGGTTTTATGGCAAGGAATACGACATTAGAACGAAAAACAAAGGAAACCGACATTTCCATGACTCTTAATCTGGACGGCACGGGAAAGAGCGAAATCGATACAGGAATCGGCTTTTTCAATCATATGCTGGAGGGATTTTCCAAGCACGGCTTTTTTGATTTAAAGGTAAAAGTAAAGGGTGATTTAGAGGTGGATGGTCATCATACGGTAGAAGATACCGGGATCGTCTTAGGGCAGGCTATTAAGGAAGCTCTAGGTGATAAAGTGGGGATTAAGCGCTATGGTTCCTCTATCCTCCCCATGGACGAGGCGCTTACTTTATGTTCTATTGACCTATGCGGTCGGCCCTATTTTGACTTTGGCTGTACATTTACGACAGAACGAGTGGGTGGACTTGATACCGAATTGGTAAAAGAATTCTTTTATGCAATTTCTTATTCAGCCGGTATGAATCTTCATTTGAAAATGTTGTCAGGAATAAATAACCATCATATGATAGAAGCTATGTTTAAAGCTTTCGGTAAGGCTTTGGATGAAGCGGTGATGAGAGACGAAAGAATTACAGATGTGCTAAGTACAAAGGGCAGTTTGTAAAAAAGGAGCATATACATGAATGGCGATTATAAAAAATTAGTTCCCTGTATCTATCTTTATAAAGGAAATGCAGTTAAGAATCTTTCCGATGTTACGATTATTGATACTAATCCGGTAAAGCTGGCTTGTTTTTATGAAGATAATAATGCGGATGAACTTTTGATTTTCGACATGTCAAAAGGGGATGCTGAACACGAAGAGGCTCTTGATATCATTAAAGAAATATGTGTAAAAACAGAACTTCCTGTAACTGGTGCCGGAAATGTACACCGGATGGAAGATATTAAGAAGCTTTTATATGTTGGATGCAGGAAAGCTGCATTAAATTATTCCAAGCCGGAAAATATAGCGCTGACCGAAGAGGTTTCCTTAAAGTTCGGAAAAGAGAAGATTGCAGCCTGTTATGCGGAAGCGGAAGATATTCTGAATCATAAAAATCTCATCAAGACTTTTATCGGTGAGCTCATTCTTATCAATGAAACTTCAATCAGAGAAAGCCTTCGTACATGGGAAGGTGAGACAAAAATACTTGTTTCTTTGCCTGAAGTGTCCTTAGATAAACTAATTGAGATTCTTTCAGATACGGGGGTGTGCGGTGTTACCGGTCAAGCGATCAATGATAATGCGAAAGAACTCCCCACTATTAAGAATCTTTGTCAGGACAATGGAATTAAGGTGAACACCTTAGAAGCTGCCTTTCCCTGGTCCGACTTCAAATTAAATTCCGATGGGCAGATACCGGTAGTCGTACAGGACTATAAGACAGATGAAGTACTGATGGTAGCTTATATGAACGAAGAAGCCTATCGTATGACAGTTCATTCCGGGAAAATGACCTACTATAGTCGGAGCCGTAATGAACTATGGATAAAGGGAAATACGAGCGGTCATTTCCAATACGTAAAATCACTGACTGCGGATTGTGATATGGATACTATTCTTGCCAAGGTCTCACAAGTAGGGGCTGCCTGCCATACAGGAAGTCAGTCCTGTTTCTTCAATGAAATATTGAAAAAGGATTATGACGATACTAATCCGTTAAAGGTGTTTGAATCGGTAATGAATGTCATTATGGATCGTAAAGTACATCCGAAGGAGGGTTCCTACACTAATTATCTATTCGATAAGGGAATCGATAAGATACTGAAGAAATTAGGAGAAGAAGCGACGGAAATCGTTATTGCATCTAAGAATCCGAATTCAAATGAAATTAAGTATGAAATCTCAGATTTTCTCTACCATATGATGGTTCTTATGGCAGAAAAGGGAGTTACTTGGGAAGAGATTATGGAGGAGCTTTCTAAGCGGTAAAATAGGAAGTTATAAGATAAGGAGCTTCGAGTCGGAAGAGAACCGATTCGAAGCTCCTTTATCGTAAGTCTTTATGACAGTCTTCTTAGATTAATAATTTATATCGAGTATTAAGAAGCCATTCTTAAATTAATGCCAGAATAATGAAGTTCAACAGGAACAACCCTGTACTCACCCAAAGAATAGGATGAATGGACTTCGCTTCACCACGCAGACATTTTACGATACAGTAGAAGATGAAACCTGTTGCTATACCATAAGATATGCTATAGCACAGAGCCATGAAGATACCTGCGAAGAATGCAGGAACAGCTTCTTCTAAATTCTCCCACTTAATATTTGCAAAGGAAGAAAGCATCATAATACCAACTATAATAAGAGCAGGAGCCGTTGCCTGAGTAGGAACGATACCGATAACGGGTGCAAGTAAAATACTCAACAAGAACATAATAGATGTTACAAGAGAGGTTAGTCCGGTACGTCCGCCTGCACCGATACCTGCAGCACTTTCCACATAAGTTGTTGTATTGGAAGTACCGAAGATAGCGCCGATAGAAGTAGCGATGGAATCGGCAAACAATGCGCGATCCATTTTGGACTTAAAT
The DNA here is from genome assembly GCF_030863805.1 of Kineothrix sp. MB12-C1. Classification (NCBI taxonomy): domain Bacteria; kingdom Bacillati; phylum Bacillota; class Clostridia; order Lachnospirales; family Lachnospiraceae; genus Kineothrix; species Kineothrix sp. MB12-C1. The sequence continues at coordinate 97,344 of NZ_CP132957.1, read as the reverse complement.
CCACTGGAATTCTCCATTTCTGCCTGATCCTTTTCGCTGAAGATACCGGAACGACGTCCAGTACCGATAAAGGTTCCAATGGTATCAAAGGTATCGGAAAGGCTGAATGCAAAGATTGTCATAAGTACGAGCGGAATCTTAGAAGCATCTGCAAAAAGAGATAACATTCCTTCCGCACCGAATGCAGCACCAATCGTAGTTCCGAGTTCAGCAAAGGATGTGCCGAGATTGGAAGCAATACCGATCTGGCTCACATCTACCACTTTCATGAAGATACCGATAATCGTAGATACAATAATGCTGATAAAGATAGCTCCCGGAACCTTCTTTATAACGAGTACGATCATAATAATAAGAGAAATCAGAGAAAGGAAGATTGCAGGGTTATTAAATAATACCAAGGCAGGAACAATGCCCGCATCCGCAATTACAGTTCCGCTATCCAGCAATATGTAGGCACCAGGATCAGATGTGAAGTTTAAGAATCCTGCATTTTTGATTCCAATATACGCTACAAAGATTCCAATACCGCCGCCGATCGCGTGCTGAAGGCTTAAAGGAATTGCTTTGATAATAGATTTACGGATTTTTGTAACAGTGATGATAACGTTGATAATACCACAGATAAATACCATAGCAAGAGCTTGCTGCCAAGTGAAGCCAAGACCGAAGCATACGGTATAGGTAAAGAATGCGTTCAATCCCATTCCCGGAGCCTGTGCATAAGGAACATTGGCAAAAAGAGCCATAACGAGCGTGCCGGCAACAGAAGCGAAAATGGTAGCAAGAAATACTGCGCCATAAGGGATCCCTGTCTGAGAAAGCATTGCCGGATTGACGAATAAAATATACGCCATTGCAAAAAAGGTAGTGAGCCCGGCAAGAATTTCGGTAGACACAGTGGTATTGTGCTGTTTCAGTTTAAATAATTTCTCCATTGTTAATCTCCTTGCTTAAAATTGTGAGTTTTTCGGTAACAATATCCTATTTACTTTTGTAGTTTATTGTTCAACACGATATATGGTATACGAATGCGAAGAGAATTGCAAGATTTTGTTGAGATTTTTTTTATATTTTTTTATATTTTCTTAATATTTATAAAAAAAGCAGGAATCTACTGAACTTCAGTCGTATTCCTGCTTTTTGTGTCACTTATTTTCTTTATTCTAAGAACTCATTATATTTTATATTTCGTCAAATCCTCCTGGAAAGCCTTAATCATGGAGTCGAAGACGGATATCTGCTTGGATAACTCATTAATCTGATCCACGTAAATCGCCACATTGGAACTTGCTTCCTCAGTGGATGCCGAATTCTCTTCAGCAATAGCAGCGAGGCTCTGAACGCTGTCGAATAGGGACGCTATATGATCTGCCTCCTTCTTCAAATTAACGGAAGTTTGAATCATGAGAGCGGAAACGCCCTTTAAGTTATCGTTCGAATGGTTAGAGGTAGTTACCGCTTCCATAAGTGAGCTGTTTTCTGTTTCCAATACCGCATATTGTGTATCGATACCGAGCACCACTTCACCAACGCTGGAAACAAAATTGGTCAGATTATTATTAATCTCTTCCACAGCGCTGTTCGTTTCCTCTGAGAGTTTGCGGACTTCCTCTGCAACAACAGTAAATCCGCGTCCTGCTTCACCGGCTCTTGCCGCCTCGATGGAAGCGTTTAAAGCGAGAAGATTAATCTGTTTGGCGATTCCTGATACGATGGATACAATTTCTGTAATATTGGCAGCGTTATTTTGCAGTTCATTACTGTTATCTTTAATCTGGCCGAACTTATCCAGCACCTGATTAATCTGTTCTGCTGTATTTTTAACATTGAGGAAACTATTTTCGATGCTGCTCACCGCATCCTCAATATTCGACTTATTGCTTTGGCTTTCATCGGAAATACGGGTAATATTCCCGATGCTTTCATTTAAAACATAAACTGCATGTTCCGTGTCTTCTGCCTGAGTCGTTGCCGCTACAGCTACCTGATCCAAAACATCGGTAATATCGTTAGATGTAGACTGCATAGTAGAAGCGATGCCGGAAAGCGAATTATTGAAAGTATACATTTCATCGACAATCGCATTGAATTCGATAAAGTCCTTCTGTACGACCGTCTTTAATTCGTTAATGATATCCATAAGTTTCTCATTTTCATCCATAGAGCGGAGCTGTACGTTCTCAGAAAAGGTTCTTTCTGCCAGATTCTGAAGCTCCGATGCGATCAGCTTGGACGGCCTGCCAATCATAAAAGAGGAGAGTAGGGATACGGCAAAAGTAAGGATGGCGAGAATTCCCGATTTTATCGGATCACCAAATAAAATGAAACCAATCACTCCGATTATAATGGTATTCAGAAGTGCAATTTTCTGGCTGCTTCTTTTCAGAAAACCGAGGGACAATATTTGGTTCAAATAGAACTTTCTCGTATATTGTATCTTGTTCTCGAAGGTCAGTTTCAAATGAATCTCTCCATCGGATTTGCTCAATACCTCTGACTTGATCTCTTCTTTAAAGTAATTGGAAACACCCTTTAATAATCCTACCAGATAATCGCCCATTCCGCGTTTGGAACGGTAAATAAATAATGTTTCATGTGAAGATATGGGCTGTAAATCCAAAATAGGAGGAACTGCCCCCTTAAAGCGGCGCATAACGATAATATGTACGTCATTCATAGATTTTAGAAATTGGTAAGCATTCTCATGACGAAAGAAGCCCGGATAGAGTTGGCTAAAGGTCTTGATATTTTCTTCGCCCATAAGCCCCCATATTTCTTCATGATTTTTACCTACTTTATTACCGATGTAATCTACCAGGCCGGTAGCAACATTATCTGCCACATCTTCAATCGGAGTGAAAATATGATCCGCGGACAATTGATAGTGTTCTAATGCGTTATTTACGACAGAATCACCAAAAAGCTTGCGACAAGATTGCATCCAAGAGGAAACAACAGTACCTTTCATAGTAAAATCTCCTTTGTAATTATATTTTCATTATTTTTATTTATAAAACGGTAAAACTTTTACAGTATATTATAAAATTATTCCTATATATTTTACTATATAACAGGTAAAATATCAAAGTATATTTTCACAATATCCATAGGAAAACCGAATAGTTTCTCAGACATGGTAATATATTATTACAAAGATTTTTTAGGAAAATGATATGAAACGTAATGGTTACATAAAAAGTAGGAAAAACGGTCAAAATTCGGAGAAAGAGACAATTCTACCGGGGAATGTTATTCTTGCACTCTTATTTTTGCTTATGATATTTTTCATCGGTAAAGCTTTTGGTTATGTGAAGGAGAAAGTTCTTCCAACGAATGCCCCTGCAGCACAATGTGAAAATTGGGGCCTTGGAGGATATGGTGACGGCACACAGCCTACCGGAATTGCTTCCTCCGAACAGCTTAAGAAGAATGACGCCTATTATATTGGAGATAGCAAAGAAAAAGTCATCTATCTTACCTTCGATGCCGGTTATGAGAACGGCAATACTGCTCCGATTCTCGATGCGTTGAAAAAGCATCAGGCACCGGCCACATTTTTTATCGTAGGTCATTATTTGGAATCCGCTCCGGAGTTAGTCAAGAGAATGGTCGCAGAAGGACACTGCGTAGGGAATCATACCTATCATCATCCTGATATGTCCAAGATATCCGATACGGCCTCTTTCCAGAAGGAAATGAACGATGTGGCGGATTTATTCCGAGATATTACCGGCCAGGAGCTGACTATGTATTATCGGCCGCCGCAGGGAAAATATAGTGAGCAGAACTTAAAAATGGCAAAGGATATGGGATACAAAACTTTCTTCTGGAGTCTTGCCTATGTGGATTGGTATCAAGACAAACAGCCTACGAAAGAAGAGGCCTTTGAAAAGCTAATCGGACGTATTCATCCGGGTGCAATCGTTCTTTTACACAGCACTTCTAAGACCAATGCTGTAATACTGGATGAACTGCTGACAAAATGGGAAGAAATGGGGTATGTTTTTAAACCGCTGTCCGATTTGGCAGGTCAATGAAAGGAGGCAATGATATGGGAAATATTACTTCAGAACAGAAACTGCAGTTAGTGCAGATGATACGTGCGGAACACAAGGATAACCGGACACGAATGAGAAGCAGAGAGCGGATGCTCTATGGAGCAGAACTAGGTGACGGGGAATTGGGGCAAGAGGAACTTCCCCTTTATATGAAAGGATATACAGAAGCAGGCGCCGGGGAGAATAAAGGAATCGATAAGACTTCCTTTTTCTCCTTCCGCCTTCGACTTGTTATTTCTATCTTGTTGTTTGCTGCCTTCCTTTTTCTGGATGCCGGCGGTAAAACAATCGGAGGGTTTGATACCAATCAGTTAAAGGAAGAAATGAATAAAGACTTCGATGTAGGGCTCGATGAAGTAGTATTTGATTTTGAGCATAATTTCCCTTATACTCTATTTAATGGAAGGACCACCGGAGAATAGGAGGGCTCCTTTCAATATTAATAGAAAAGATAGGAGTATTATGAACAAACTAGCTTTAAGAGATGAGATACTTCTGCAAGTGGAGAAGCCGGCGCGTTATATCGGCAATGAAGTCAATGCAGTAGTAAAAGACAAAGATACAGTGAGCGTACGAATGGCTATGTGCTTTCCCGATATATATGAAATCGGTATGTCGCATCTGGGAATCCAGATTTTATATGATATGTTAAATAGCTTTGAAGATGTGTGGTGTGAAAGGGTGTATTCCCCCTGGGTGGACTTGGATCAAATTATGAGAAGAGAACAAATCCCTCTTTTTGGTCTGGAATCTCAGGAGCCGATAAAAGATATGGATTTTCTCGGTATTACCATCCAATATGAAATGTGTTATACCAACATTTTACAGATTCTCGATTTATCTCAAATCCCTCTTCATGCTAAGGATAGAACATGGGAACATCCTATTGTGATAGGAGGCGGCCCCTGTACCTATAATCCGGAACCGATTGCAGAGTTTTTTGATTTGTTCTATATCGGAGAGGGAGAGACCAGATATCGGGAACTCATCGATTTATACAAAGAATCGAAGGAAAATAACGAAAGCCGAAGGGATTTTCTGAGAAAGGCCGCGATGCTTCCCGGTATTTATGTGCCCTTATTCTACGATGTATCCTATCATGAAGATGGAACGATTCGTGAGAGAATTCCTCTGGAGGAGGGGATTCCCTCTATTATTAAGAAAGAAATTGAAATGGAAGTCTCTACGACCCATTATCCCATGAATCCTGTAGTGCCTTTTATTAAGGCTACACAAGACAGGGTTGTATTGGAGATCCAAAGAGGGTGTATCCGCGGCTGCCGCTTCTGCCAGGCCGGGCAAATATACCGCCCGGTACGGGAACGAAACGTAGAGGTCTTAGAAAAATATGCGATAGAAATGCTTAAGAATACAGGGCATGAGGAAATTTCCTTAAGTTCTTTAAGTTCCAGCGATTATTCTAAAATGCCTGAACTCATAGATTTTCTTATTGAGGAGTGTGGAGAAAAACATGTAAATATTTCTCTTCCCTCCCTGCGTATTGACGCATTTTCCCTCGATGTCATGAGCAAAGTGCAGGATATTAAAAAGAGCAGCCTCACCTTTGCGCCTGAAGCGGGAAGTCAGAGGCTTAGAGATGTTATTAACAAGGGATTGACTGAAGAAGTCATATTGAATGGGGCAGCTCTCGCTTTTGAAGGAGGATGGACAAGGGTAAAGCTTTACTTCATGCTCGGTCTCCCTACGGAGACAGAGGAAGATATTAGAGGAATTGGCGAATTATGCGATAAGATAGCCGCTACCTTTTTCGAAACTGTTCCGAAGGAAAATAGAAAAAATGGCAAGGTACAGATTGTTGCCAGTACTTCCTTTTTCATTCCGAAGCCTTTTACTCCCTTCCAATGGTCGAAGATGCATACAAAAGAAGAGTATATCGATAAGGCATATTTGACCCGCAAAGGAATTAAAGAACAGCTTAACCAAAGAAGTATCAAATATAATTGGCACGAAGCGGATCTTAGCGTAATGGAAGGGGTGTTTGCCAGGGGAGACAGGCGAGTAGCCAAAGTCATCGAAAAAGCCTATGAAAAAGGCTGTTTATTCGATTCCTGGAGTGAACATTATAAAAATGATGTATGGATTCAGACTTTTGAAGAATGCGGTGTCGATATTGATTTTTATAATCTTAGGGAACGCCCCTTAGATGAAGTATTTCCGTGGGACTTTATCGATTGCGGCGTGACGAAGAACTTCTTAAAGAGGGAATGGCAAAGAGCGCTGGAAGAACAGGAATCTCCAAACTGCCGGGTACAGTGCCTCGGTTGCGGTGCTAATGTATTCGGGGGAGGTGTATGTTATGAAAATTAGAATCAAATTCGGCAAATCCGGCGCTATGCGGTTCATCGGTCACTTGGATATCATGCGTTATTTCCAAAAGGCTATTCGAAGGGCGGGTATTGATATCGCTTATTCTGAAGGCTTTAGTCCTCATCAAATTATGTCTTTTGCTGCGCCCTTGGGAGTAGGATTGGAAAGTCAGGGGGAATATATGGATATCGAGGTGGTTTCTGCGGATTCTGCAGCGGATATCAAAGAGAAATTAAATAAAGCAATGGTCCCGGGTATGGAAATCTTAAGCGTTACAAAGTTATCGGAAGATTCGAAAAATGCTATGGCCAGCGTAGCTGCCGCCCGATACATTGTGAGATTCCGAGAGGGTTATGAACCGGATTTTGACTGGAAGAGTCAACTCGGATCTTTTTATGAAAGACCTTCCATTATGGTCATTAAAAAAACGAAAAAAAGTGAGATAGAGATGGACCTAAAACCATCCATTTTCTCCCTTCATATAGGAGAAGATAGGATAGGTTCCTTCATTGAAATGCTGGTAGATGCCAGTAGCTCCGGAAACATTAAGCCGAGCCTTGTTCTTGAAGCTTTCTTAAAGGAACATGATAAAACCTTATCTGAATATGCCTTAGAAATAACGAGAGCTGATACTTACACGAACACGGGAAGCGAAGAATCCCCTGTCCTTGTTCCTCTCGATGCGATAGGAAGTCAATTTTAATGAAAGACAAAAAATATATTATTTGCAAAAAGAATGAACAGATCATGTCTTTGCTCCTACATGGCAACCGTCTGATTTCCGCTCACGTGGAAGAGGATGAGGGCAGCCTTGTAGGAAACATCTACATTGCTAAGGTAAGGAATATATCCCCGGCCATTCAGGCCGCCTTTGTGGAAATCAAGCCAGGGCAGCCCTGTTTTCTCGCTTTGAGCGATGCAAGACAGCCTATTTTAACTAATAGAAACTATGACGGAAGGGTTTTATCAGGAGACGATATCGTTGTACAGATCAATAAGGATGCTGCTAAAACGAAGCAGCCTATGGTCACAACGAATATATCCTTAAGCGGAAAATATTGTGTGATATCTTCAGGAAGACCCGGCGTTTCCTATTCCGCTAAGTTGTCCTCAAAAGCGAAAAAAAGGATAGAGCAAGCGCTTTTGCCGGAATCCCCCTATCTTCCTGAGGGATTCGGCGCAGTTATTCGTACCAATGCTAAGGATTTAGAGGATTATTCTCCTTTGTTAACGGAATGGAAATTTCTGCTGGATCGGTTAACCGAGATTATAAGGACAGCAGCATCCAGAACCTGTTATTCGCTGCTTCATAAGGATCCCGCTGATTATCTTCTTCGGCTTAGGGATGCCTATACAGGGGCATATGAAGAAATTGTAACGGATGACGAGGACATTTATGACGATGTAATGGAATATTCCCGTTTACATCCCGATTTCAGCCTTCCGGGAGTGAGACTTTATGAAGATGAGCTTCTTCCCCTTTCCAAACTCTATGCGATCGATACTAAGTTAAAGGAGGCTCTTTCCAAGAAAGTTTGGCTAAAATCAGGCGGATATCTGATTATCGAACCGACCGAAGCCTTAACGGTTATCGATGTAAATACCGGAAAGGCCGCGAGCAGAAGGGATAATGAAGCAACCTTCTTTCATATGAATATAGAAGCCGCGGAGGAAATCGCCCATCAATTGATTCTTCGTAACCTATCCGGTATTATCATCATAGATTTTATTAATATGAGATTAAAAGAGAATCAACTGCAATTAATGTCATATTTGGGAAATTTGTTAAAAAAAGATGCGGTAAAGACCTCCCTGGTCGATATGACAGCCTTAGGTCTTGTGGAAATTACGCGCATGAAAATAAGCAAACCCTTAAAAGAGCAAATAGAGGAAAGCAAATGGAATTTATAAAAATGGAAAAAGTCAGGGACGGCAAATATTTAAAAAATTATGAGCTGACCTATCTAAACAAAGCGGGACGAGAGAAAACCTATGAAATTGTGAGCCGTAAGGAACTCAACAGCGTACAGGATATTGGCAGCAATGTAAGCGGCCTGTCGATCGTTGCAATAAACGATGGAAAACTGTTATTGTTAAAAGAATTCCGTATGGGTATTAATAAGAGCATTTATAACTTATGTGCTGGAATGATGGAGGATGGCGAGACAGTAGAAGAATGTATTGCCAGAGAACTATATGAAGAAACGGGACTTTTAGTAAAAAGAATTATAGATATCCTTCCGGCTTCCTATGCAGCGGTAGCTATTTCAGATATGAAGACGCACATTGCTTTCGTAGAGGTACAGGGAGAATTTGCCGACAATAGTTCCGATAACGAAATGATAGAAGCGAGATTTTATACGAAAGAGGAGGTCGAAAGGCTTCTTCAAACAGAGGAATTCAGTTCCCGTGCACAGGTTATCTCATATTTTTTCACGAAACTTCTTGACATCGCAAAAATGGGGTGATAAACTTACGGAGTATGCCGCATAGATAGGCCAAAGTGTGTCCATATTCGGATGCCGCCGACCCTAGCGAGTAAATAATCAGGAGGTGCACTATGTACGCAATTATTGCCACAGGTGGAAAACAGTATAAAGTTTCCGAAGGTGATGTAATCAGAGTGGAAAAACTCGATGCAGAAGCTGGAAGCACTGTAACATTTGACAATGTTGTTGCTATTAGCGATAACGGGCTTAAGGTTGCCGGAGACGTAGCTTCTTCCTCTGTAACTGCAACAGTTATGGAGCAAGGAAAAGGGAAGAAAGTTATCGTTTACAAGTATAAGAGAAAAACCGGTTACCATAAGAAAAATGGTCACAGACAAGCATACACACAAGTTAAGATTGATAAAATTAACGCGTAGTTTATGACAACAGTGATTATTAAGAAAAATGAAAATGGAATATATAAAGGATTCACCTGTATGGGACATGCGGGCTTTGCAAAGAGCGGCAAGGACATTGTATGTGCTGCTGTATCCATTCTTGTCATCAATACCATAAATTCGATGGAAGAGCTGGCAAATGAAGATATGGATATTGTAACGAACGAAGAGTCGGGTTTTATCGACTGCCGTTTGAAAAGTGTCTTGTCCAAAGAGGGAATACTTCTTATTGATTCCATGATACTTGGACTGTCGAGTATTGCAAAAGAGTACGGCAGTAAGTATTTGGCACTTAAATTCGAGGAGGTGTAAGACCATGTTAAATATGAACCTTCAATTTTTCGCTCACAAAAAGGGAGTTGGTTCTACCAAAAACGGTAGAGATTCCGAATCCAAAAGACTTGGTGCGAAAAGAGCTGACGGACAATTCGTAAAAGCAGGAAATATTCTGTACAGACAGCGCGGAACTAAGATTCATCCCGGCGTAAACGTAGGTAGAGGCGGCGATGATACATTATTCGCATTAGTGGACGGTGTACTTCGATTTGAAAGAAAAGGAAGAGATAAGAAACAAGCTTCCGTATATCCTGTAGAGAAATAGTACGAACGATCGGGCTTCAAACATAACTTGTTTGAAGCCTGTTTTGTATATTGTATAGTTAAGATAATAGGTGGATAATCAATGTTTGCAGATAGAGCAAAAATATATATAAAGAGCGGAAAGGGCGGCGATGGACATGTCTCCTTCCGAAGAGAGAAATATGTTCCTAACGGCGGTCCGGACGGAGGCGATGGCGGCGATGGCGGGAGCGTTATTCTCCAAGTCGATGATGGTCTGAATACACTTACAGACTTTCGCCACATAAGAAAATATAGCGCCCAAAATGGTGAAGAAGGCGGTAAAAAGAACTGCCGTGGTAAAAACGGACAGGATCTCATCATCAAGATTCCTTACGGAACAGTTGTAAAAGAAGCCGAAAGCGGCAAAGTAATTGTGGACATGTCGGGTGACAACCGTCGGGTGACTTTATTAAATGGCGGAAAAGGCGGCAAGGGCAATCAACACTATGCAACGAGCACCATGCAAGTCCCTAAGTATGCACAGCCCGGACAACCGGCGAAAGAATTTGAACTTTTACTTGAATTAAAAGTGATTGCCGATGTGGGACTTGTAGGATTCCCCAATGTGGGAAAATCCACGTTTCTTGCGCGAGTGACGAATGCCAGACCTAAAATAGCTAATTATCATTTTACAACCTTAAATCCTAATCTGGGAGTGGTTGATTTGGATGATGCAAAAGGATTCGTTATCGCGGATATTCCGGGGCTGATTGAAGGTGCCTCCGAAGGAGTAGGACTCGGTTATGAGTTTCTTCGTCATATCGAGCGTACCAAGGTCCTTATTCATATTGTGGATGCAGCCTCAACAGAAGAAAGAGATCCCATTGAGGATATCTACGCTATCAATAAAGAGCTGAACGCTTATAATCCTGAGATTGCTATGCGTCCTCAGGTTATTGCAGCGAATAAAATAGATATGCTTTACGAGAATGAGGTTCTCACTAAGATTAAGGACGAATTTGAACCAAAGGGTATTAAGGTATTCCCAATTTCTGCTATTAGCGGGCAAGGAGTACGCGAGCTCTTGTACCATGTGAACAACCTTTTAGAACAGTTGGATGATAAACCGATTATTTTTGAACAGGAATATTTTCCTGAATTCCATCTGGCGGATAATGAGCCTTATACGGTTTCATATAACGAAAAGGATAATGAATATGTAGTGGAAGGTCCTCGTATTGAGAAAATGCTCGGCTATACGAATCTGGAATCGGAAAAGGGCTTTACCTTCTTCCAGAACTTCCTGAAGGAAAATGGAATTTTAGCAGAACTAGAACAACTGGGCATTCAGGAAGGCGATACTGTTCGCATGTATGGACTTGCCTTTGACTATTATAAGTAGAATAGCAACTATTCAGTAGGTCTGCGCATTTACTGCGCTGACCGTAAGAATACGTGGAAAGATAAGTGAAATCCCATCGCCGAAGGTGATTTAAATGGATCTTCACACGTAACAGTGAGGTTACTGAACTGTTACAGTAGAATGAGAAAGGCATGGTTATAATATGACAAGTAAACAAAGAAGTTATTTGAAGAGTCTTGCGAACAATATCGATCCTATCTTTCAGATTGGGAAATCGAGTTTGACGCCGGAAGTCACAGAGGCGGTTGGAGAAGCTTTTAACACGAGGGAATTGATTAAGATAGCAGTATTAAAAAACTGCCTCGATGACCCCAGAGCTATTGCGGAAATGCTGGCTGAGAGAACGCATTCACAAGTAGTGCAGGTGATTGGTAAGAAGATCACATTATATAAGGAAAGCAAAGATCACAAAAAAATTGTTCTGCCGTCATAAGATACGGCATACAGTCGGAGGAAGGATGATGATTTCGTGAAAGATGGCATAAAAAGGAAAGGGATTATGGGAGGTACTTTTAATCCGATCCATATAGGGCATCTTCTTTTAGCAGAAACTGCACGGGATGCTTGTTTTTTGGATGAAATTCTCTTTATTCCAAGCGGTCATTCCTATATGAAAGATAAGGTTGAAATGGCGGATAAATACATGCGTTTTGCTATGACATCGCTTGCAATCGAGAATAATCCTTATTTTAAATTGTCTGCTATCGAGGTGGAAAGGCAAGGGAATACTTATACTTTTGAAACCCTTTTATCACTAAGAGAGAATGAGCCGGAAACAGCCTTCTATTTCATTATGGGGGCGGACAGCTTATTTCACTTAGAATCATGGAAGAATCCGGAGATTATTTTTGCAAGCTGTACGATACTCGCTGCAGTTCGTGATGAGAAGGGCCAGTCCGCTATGGAGGAACAAATAGCATATTTGGAGAAAAAATATGCGGCACGCATCGAACTCTTACCGTTGAAAGAATTTTCTATCTCCTCCACTGATATTAGAAAAAAACGAAAACTGGGGCATTCTATTCGTTACATGGTCCCCGAGCAGGTGATGGCTTATATAGAAGAGCACCACCTCTATCAATAAAAATCCACTTATGACAGCGGAGGTTGCACCGATGAGAGCAAAAGCTTCCAATATTAAGAAAATACGAAAGGCTATGGAAAAGACATTGGATGCCAAACGTTTCGAGCATACTCTCGGGGTTGCTTATACGGCGGCGGCTCTTGCCATGCGTTATGATGCGGACATTATAAAGGCAGAAACAGCAGGTATGCTTCACGATTGTGCAAAATGTCTAAGTAACGATAAACGCCTGTCTATTTGTGAGAAGCATAATATAAGCGTTAATGAGATTGAAAGGCGTAATCCCTTTTTACTCCATGCAAAAGTAGGAAGTTACATTGCTATGCAAAGATATAATATTCACGATACAGATACGATCAATGCTATTTTAAATCATACAACAGGGCGGCCGAATATGTCTCTGCTGGAAAAGATTGTATACGTGTCCGATTATATCGAACCGGGTAGAAAGCAGGCACCTAATCTTTCCGAAATCAGACGTCTTGCCTTTGTGGATTTGGATGAGGCCTTACTTTGTATTTTGGAAGATACTCTCGTTTATCTCAATACGACAGCAGGAGATATTGATCCAATGACACAAAAGACTTATGATTTTTATAAAGATTATGGAAAAAATAGCACAAACTAGAAAGGAAAAATCGATGAATATAGAAGAATCAAAAAAGATGGCAAAAATTGCTGTTGCTGCATTAGAAGATAAGAAAGCGGAGGATATCCGTATTATAGATATTAGCGAAGTATCGGTGCTTGCTGATTATTTTATCATCGCTAATGGCTCTAACAGAAGTCAGATACAGGCACTTGCCGATCATGTAGAAGAACAGCTCGGAAGGGCAGGACACTCCTTGAAACAAATAGAAGGATATGATTCTGCCAATTGGGTACTTCTTGATTTTGGCGATATTATTATTCACGTATTCGATAAAGAAAACCGTTTGTTTTATGATCTGGAACGTATCTGGAGAGACGGGAGACAGGTGGAACTATGAAAAAGTTAATAGGAGATAAGAAATTCTATCTCATGGTGCTGGCGGTTGCCATACCGATTATGGTACAAAACGGCATTACGAATTTCGTTAATCTTCTCGATAATATTATGGTAGGACGGGTCGGAACGGAACAAATGACCGGGGTTGCCATTGTTAATCAGCTTGTTTTTGTATTCAATATTTGTGTTTTCGGAGGCGTCTCCGGTGCAGGTATTTTTACGGCGCAATTTTACGGTTGTGATGATGCCAAAGGTGTGCGCGATACTTTTCGTATTAAGGTACTGATTACCGCAGGGATCACAGTCATTGGACTTCTTTTATTTGGCTTTTACGGAGACCAATTGATACATCTTTATCTTCATGAGAGTAATGATGCCGGGGATATCAATGCTACCCTCATGTATGCCAAACAGTATTTGCGTATTATGATGATTGAAATCATTCCGTTTGCCATGGTGCAGGTCTATGCGTCTACTTTACGCGAGACAGGAGAGACCATGCTTCCTATGAAATCAGGTATTGTTGCGGTATTCGTGAACCTTATATTAAATTATATTTTAATTTATGGAAAGTTCGGCGCCCCGGCTCTCGGGGTGGAAGGCGCTGCTCTCGCAACAACTATCGCACGTTTTGCAGAACTTTTCATTATTGCAGGCTGGACACATTATCACAAAGAAAAGAACATATTTATTGAGGGAGTGTATCGAAACTTCCTTATTCCGAAGGAACTTCTTGGTAAGGTAGCCATTCTCGGGATGCCTCTTATGGTCAACGAGGTATTGTGGGCCAGCGGACAAGCTGTGCTTACCCAATGTTATTCGGTACGAGGATTATCCGTTATTGCGGCCTTTAATATTTCTTCCACGATATCCAATGTATTTAACATTGTATTTATTGCTATGGGAAGTGCGATTGGAATTATTGTAGGCCAACTTCTTGGTGCCGGCAAGATGGAAGAGGCGAAAGATACTGACCGGAAACTTATCTTTTTCTCGGTAGTGAGCTGTGTGGGAATTGGAAGCATAATGGCAATTGTTGCCCCCTTGTTCCCTATGTTTTACAATACATCAGAAGAAATACGTTTGCTCGCTACCAGATTTATTATGATTGCTGCTTTGTGTATGCCACTTTTTGCCTTTACACATGCTACTTATTTCACGTTACGTTCAGGAGGAAAAACGTGGGTTACCTTCTTTTTTGACAGCGTTTATGTATGGATTTTCAACATACCTCTTGCGTTCTTCCTGACAAGATATACCGTACTTTATATTGTATTTGTATATTTGGCGTGTCAGCTTGTCGATATCATCAAATGTATTGTTGGCTTTGTGCTCGTGAAAAAGGGTGTTTGGTTGAATAATATTATCGGAGAAACGAAAGAATTATCGAAAGAGATAGCATAAAATCGGTATGTAAAATGGCACTGTAAAAAGTGCCATTTTTATCGTCTTCCAGCGTATATTTTATTCTGCTTTTTATTTTCGGTCAGTCTCTGCTGGTTCCTCCTGCATACATGTAGAAGGTAAAGAGATAGAGGCCGCTGATTCCGACCAATGCATATATAATTCTGGAGATCCAGGACATACTGCCGAAAATAAGCGCTACCAGATCGAAACTAAAAAAACCGATAAGTCCCCAGTTAATCGCTCCGATAATTGCGATGGTAAGGGCGATACAGTCCAATACTTTATTGTTCATTCTAAAACCCTCCGTTTTGTTGTTTTTCTATATCGATTTTATTTTCTCCCGTTTTTTAATTATTATGCACGAATATACCTTTATGCATAATAATACAAATCATTTCACGTATATTTCTCATGTTTTATACTAAATGTATAGAAAATGTATAAAATAAGATTGACAAAAATTTTTATTCAGAGTAATATAATCAAAATTATACTATATTTGAGGAGGACAAAAGTATGAAAAAGTTTATGAGTATTACAGTGGCGTCTGCCATGGTTATGACTTTACTGGCAGGTTGCGGTGGAGCAGCATCTACTGACTCTGCACCGGCGGATACAACGGAAGCTACCGAAGTAGCAGAAAGTACTGAAACGGCTGAAAACACCGGAGTAGCGGAAGGCGGCAACGGAGTCTTCAAGATTGGTGGCATCGGCCCTATTACCGGCGGAGCGGCAGTATATGGCATGGCAGTACAGAATGCGGCTTTTCTCGCAGTTGATGAAATCAATGCGGCAGGCGGTATCGGCGGCTATCAGATAGAATTCAAATTTGAAGATGATGAGAATGATCCTGAGAAATCAGTAAATGCATACAATACCTTGAAGGATTGGGATATGCAGCTTCTTATGGGAACTGTTACAAGCGGATGTTCTGTAGCTGTTGCAGAAAAGACAGCAGCTGACAACATGTTCCAGTTGACACCTTCCGGATCTTCCGTGGATTGTATCAAGTATGATAATGCATTCCGTGTATGTTTCTCAGACCCTGACCAGGGTATGGCTTCTGCTAAATACATCGGTGATAATGCAGTTGCATCTAAGGTTGCAGTTATTTATGACAGCTCTGATATTTATTCCTCAGGAATCTATCAGAAATTCGTATCTGAATCAGCAAGCCAGCCTTTTGAAGTAGTTTCTGCAGAAGCATTTACCGCGGATAGCAAGACAGACTTCTCTGTGCAGCTTCAGAAAGCAAAGGACAGCGGCGCTGATCTCGTATTTTTACCTATTTATTATACAGAGGCGGCTTTGATTCTTTCTCAGGCGGCAGCAATGAACTATGATCCTATTTTCTTCGGTTGCGATGGACTTGACGGTATTCTGGACGTAGAGAATTTCGATACCGCTTTGGCAGAAGGCGTTATGCTTCTTACTCCTTTTGCTGCAGATGCTGAAGATGAATTGACACAGAATTTCGTATCTGCTTACAAAGAAAGATTTGGCGAAACACCGAACCAGTTCGCAGCAGATTCTTATGATGCAATTTATGCGATTAAAGCAGCGTTAGAAAATGCAAGTGTAACTCCGGATATGGATGTATCTGCAATCTGTGATGCAATGAAAGTTTCCATGACAGAGATTACAATAGACGGTTTGACCGGTATCGGTATGTCTTGGGAAGCCAGCGGCGAGCCTAATAAGGAGCCTAAAGCTGTTCAAATTACAAACGGTGTATATACTGCAATGTAATGGCGACCGGTCCTGTAAGATATCTTATAGAGTCTTTAAAAAAGCATGAAAACAATTAATAGAAGAGGGGTACTTAAGGCAACAATAGCCTTAGTACCTCTTTCTTTTTATGTAATAGGAAAGTGCCCTATAGGATAATATTCATAGGAAAGAGAATAAATATTCCATTTTCTTGCCTATACACATATTTAATGATATAATTTAGTCTCACAGTTAAAAAAGACGAAGAGGTGTTTCTTATGAGCTTTATTTCTTATTTGATTAATGGCATCAGCCTTGGCAGCGTATATGCCATTATAGCACTTGGATATACGATGGTTTATGGAATTGCCAAGATGCTTAATTTCGCCCACGGAGATGTTATTATGGTGGGAGCTTTCGCCGTATTTACCATAGTCAGCACTATGGGACTTCCTCCGATGCTCGGTATCTTTATTGCGATTATTATATGTATTATATTCGGTATTACTATTGAACGTATCGCCTATAAACCGCTTCGCAATGCAGCTTCCCCCCTCGCCGTTCTAATTACGGCCATCGGTGTTAGTTATTTACTTCAAAATGTGGCATTGATTATTTTTGGCGCTAATACTAAATCCTTTACTTCAGTGGTTTCACTTTCTCCCCTTATGCTGGCAGGCGGTCAGCTTATTATTTCCGGCGAGACACTTATAACCATTGCTATAGGGATTTTGGTTATGATTATCTTGACCCTGTTCATTAATAAGACGAAAGCGGGACAGGCGATGCTTGCCGTATCGGAAGATAAGGGAGCTGCACAGCTTATGGGAATCAATGTAAACGGTACCATTGCTCTTACCTTTGCTATCGGTTCTGCTCTGGCAGCTGTTGCCGGCGTGCTATTATGTTCTGCTTATCCATCCCTGACGCCTTATACGGGCGCTATGCCGGGAATTAAAGCCTTTGTGGCTGCAGTATTCGGCGGTATCGGTTCTATTCCAGGTGCCATGATTGGTGGTATTTTACTTGGTATCATCGAAATTTTAGGAAAAGCATATATTTCTTCCCAGATGGCAGACGCTATCGTATTTGCGGTGCTTATTATTGTCCTTCTCGTTAAGCCGACCGGTATTCTGGGTAAGAAAATACAAGAGAAAGTGTAAGGTGCCGGCATGAATAACAAGCTAAATTTTCTTTCTAAAAACTTAAAATTAAATAAGGTAGGTAAAAATAATCTTATCACCTATTTGCTGGTACTCGGTATATTTATTATCGTTCAAGTGCTTCTTGCTACAGACAATATGTCTAGTTTGATGCAAGGGCTTTTGGTTCCTCTTTGCATCTATGTTATGTTGGCGATATCCTTGAACTTAACAGTAGGTATTTTAGGGGAATTGAGCCTTGGTCATGCAGGTTTTATGTGCGTTGGTGCATTCTCCGGTGCTTTTTTCTCCAAATGTCTAAATGGTACTATGCCTGATGGATTAAGATTCGTTCTCGCTATTATAATCGGGGCTGCCGTAGCCGGACTTTTTGGAATTCTTATCGGTATCCCGGTATTACGTCTGAAGGGTGACTATCTGGCTATCGTAACATTGGCTTTTGGTGAGATTATTAAAAACCTTGTAAATGTTATGTATATCGGAAGGGATAGCAATGGTTTTCACTTTTCCATGAAAGACTTTCTTTCCTTAAATATGGAAGAGGATGGAGAGATTCTTGTGAACGGCGCACAAGGTATTACGGGAACGCCTAATGATTCCAACTTTCTCATCGGTACCATTTTGATATTTCTTTCCTTATTTATTATATTGAACCTGATTCATTCCAGGGACGGAAGAGCAATTATGTCAATCCGTGATAACCGTATCGCAGCAGAATCCATCGGAATCAATATTACTAAATACAAACTGATGGCATTTTCTATCTCTGCATCCATCGCAGGCGTAGCGGGTGTTTTATATGCGCATAATTTATCCACTTTAACTGCGCTTCCGAAGAACTTCGGATATAATATGTCCATCATGATTCTCGTATTCGTTGTCCTCGGTGGAATTGGAAATATCCGCGGTTCTATAATATCTGCGATTGTTCTTACTTTGCTTCCTGAACTTCTTCGCGGACTGAGCGATTATCGAATGCTCATTTATGCTATCGTACTAATTGCAATGATGTTATTTAATTGGAGTCCAAAGGCAATCTTGTGGAAAGAACGAATAAGAGAAAAATATTTCCCTAAAATCAAAGCAAAAAAGGAGGTTAAATAATTATGGCATTGTTAGAAGTAAAGAATTTAACCATTTCTTTTGGCGGTTTGCGGGCAGTAGATGATTTTAATATCGAGATAAAAGAAGGACAGTTATATGGTCTTATCGGTCCTAATGGTGCCGGTAAAACAACAGTCTTCAATCTTTTAACAGGAGTATATAAACCTAATGAAGGCATTATTAAGCTGGGAGATCAGGATATCACAGGGCTGAAGACTGTGGATATCAATAAAGCCGGAGTTGCCAGAACTTTTCAGAATATTCGCTTATTTAAGGCATTGACTGTATTGGATAATGTAAAGGCAGGACTTCATAATAATTATCATTATTCCACTATCGAAGGTATCTTCCGACTTCCGTCTTATTATAGGGTGGAAAAGGAAATGAATGAGAAAGCGATGGAGCTTTTAAAGGTATTCGACCTGGATAAAGAGGCTAATTATCTTGCAGCTAATCTTCCTTATGGAAAGCAGCGCAAATTGGAAATCGCAAGAGCTTTGGCCACTAAGCCCAAGCTGCTTCTTCTCGATGAACCGGCAGCCGGCATGAATCCCAATGAGACGGGAGAGTTAATGGATACGATTCGTTTTGTGCGCGATGAGTTCCGGATGACAATTCTTCTCATAGAGCATGATATGAAGCTCGTTTCAGGTATCTGCGAGGAATTAACAGTATTAAATTTCGGTCGTGTTCTAACGCAGGGAAAAACGAGTACAGTATTAAACGATCCCCAAGTAATTACCGCATATCTTGGGGAGTAAGGAGGAAACAGATAAAATGGCAATGCTTGAAATCAGGGATTTAGAAGTATATTATGGCGTAATTCAGGCAATCAAAGGAATTTCCTTCGATGTTAATGAAGGAGAGGTCATTGCTCTTATCGGAGCAAATGGCGCCGGAAAAACGACTATTCTTCATACGATAACCGGTCTTCTTGCTGCTAAAAGCGGAAGTATCCAATTTGAAGGGCAGGATATCGCTAAGATTCCGGGATATAAGATTGTTTCTATGGGAATGGCGCACGTTCCGGAAGGACGAAGAGTTTTCTCCGAACTTACTGTGTTGCAGAACCTTAAAATGGGAGCGTATACAAGAAAAGATAAGAAGGAAATCGAAGATACTCTGAAGATGATTTACAAAAGATTCCCCCGATTGGAGGAACGTCAGAATCAGATATCGGGAACACTCAGCGGAGGAGAACAGCAGATGCTCGCTATGGGAAGAGCTCTTATGTCACATCCTAAGATTATTCTTATGGATGAGCCCTCTATGGGCCTTTCTCCGATTTTCGTAAATGAGATTTTCGATATTATAAGAGAAGTGAGCGAAAGCGGAACTACCGTTTTGCTGGTAGAACAGAATGCAAAAAAAGCGCTCTCTATCGCGGATCGCGCTTATGTACTCGAAACAGGAAACATAGTGCTGGAAGGAAAAGCGAGCGAGCTTTTAAATGATGATTCCATTAAAAAAGCTTATCTTGGCGAAGCATAATCGGGAGGTGTATTACTTATGGATTCTATTAATATCAATAAGAAAGTAGTAATTACAATAGCGAGGCAGTATGGAAGCGGCGGCCGAACCATAGGTGAAATGCTTTCAGAAGATTTGAATATTCATTACTATGATAAGGAACTGTTAAAGCTGGCATCTGAAGAAAGCGGAATCAATGAACGACTTTTCGTCAATGCAGATGAAAAGATAAAGATGACCAACTTGCTTAAGGTAATCAAAAGTGTATATACCGGGCAGCTCATCCCCCCTGAAAGCGACAATTTTGTTTCAGATATGAATTTGTTCAATTATCAGGCTAAGGTTATCAAAGAACTTGCAGAAGAAGAGTCCTGTGTTATTATAGGACGCTGTGCTGATTATATATTGAAGGACTATGACAATGTGCTTAGCGTCTTCATTCATGCACCGAAAGATTATTGCCTGGAACAAGCGGCTAAAAAAGTAAGCATGCCTACAAAAGAACTGGAAAAATATATTGCAAAGATAGATAAAATGCGAGCAGAATATTACAAATATTATACAGGACGCGAATGGACCGATGCCAGAAATTATGATTTGTGTCTTGATAGCTCGAAACTCGGGTTCGAACGTTGTATTGAAGAGATTAAATCTTATATTCATGTAAGATTCCATAATTAAAGGAAGGTCTCTAAAACAGAAAGTCTAAAAACTAAAAAGAACGTTTTATGAAGGATATCATAATGATTCCGACATAAAACGTTCTTTTTCTGTAATAGGAAAGTACTCCTATTTATTTCATCAACCGAAACACACCAAATACTTTACCAAGAATTTGACAGTCATCTACGATAATAGGATCCATAGAGTCATTCTCAGGCTGTAAGCGAATATGCCCATCTTCCTTGTAGAACGTCTTAACGGTAGCAGAATCATCGATAAGAGCGACAATCATCTCACCATTAGAAGCAGAAGTACAAGAATTGACAAAAATTTGATCTCCACTATGAATGCCGGCATTTATCATAGAATCGCCTTTTACTTTTAAAACAAAAGAGTCACCGGACGGTACAAATTCAGCCGGAACAGGGAAATAACTCTCAATATTTTCTTCTGCTAAAATAGGCTGTCCTGCAGCAACATTTCCAATAATCGGTAAGCTAACCATCTCTGTACGCACCATTTGGAAACTATCATCACATATCTCAATTGCGCGGGGCTTTGTAGGATCCCTTCTGATATAACCGTTCTTCTCCAATGTCTCTAGATGTGAATGGACAGAAGAGGTTGACTTCAAATTAACTGCCTCGCAGATTTCTCGCACTGCAGGCGGATAACCTCTCGTTAAAATAGCATCTTTTATGTATTCTAAAATTTCTTTCTGTTTATTAGTAATCTTGCCATAGCCCATGTTAAGCCTCCCGATTTTATAATTTGAAATAGTATAATTCAGCAAGTAATGCCAATCAACTTTTATTTAGTATAGCACAAAGGAAATAAAAAGGCAAACATATATTCCAAATATTTGTTCGATTTTTTATCAAAAAACACTTGACATAAGAATGCATGTTCGATATAATTCGAATATAGAACGAATGTTTGAAACACTTGTTCGTAAATAATATAAGGTTTTGCCCGGAACTTTATAAGTCTATATTTAAATTTAAAATAGAGCTATTAGATAATTACAAAGTTAAACTGTTAGAATAACTTTAAAAATCTGAAACCACTTCCAAATAAAGAAGATTCTCATTCGGGAAACATGGAAGAAGTCGAAAGGAGTTGCGCAATAATGAGTAAGAGCGAAAGAAGAATACATAATAACAAGCTTAGAAGACAACGCCAAAGAAGAAAAAATGTTTTATTGTTTGCAACAACCTTCCTTCTGGTAGCAGCATTGTCTTTCGGTATTAATGCTATTGTTTCCAACGCAAAATCAAAGACAGAAGCAGTGGAGTACAAGTATTACAAAAGCATTATAATAGAAAGAGGTGATACTTTATCAACTATCGCTTCCAAGTATATGGGTGACAATTACAGGACAGTAGAGGAATACGTTGCAGAATTAGTAAAAATTAACGGATTGCGAGATGATAAGATCGCTGCCGGAAATTATCTTATTATTCCTTATTTCTCTGTAGAATTTATAAGTTAACGATAATAGATATTACTGTTTCGTTCAATTAGTTTAACCATTTTTACAATTTATAAGTTACAATCACTGCCAACAAGAAATGGAGCATATGTATCCTGTTTTGATAGAATAATCTCAGAAAGTGTAATATTCAGATTGATATCTTTATCATCATAGCGTATAACTCTTGAAAGTGATGTATCAAAAGCATTATCAATACGCATAACGATATTAGAGTTATCTTCCAAAGTTAATGCAGCATGCCTGTAAATTCTGTTAGAATACCCGAATTGAGCATTAATTCACGAGAGAATGTTCTGTGAAAAACTGCTCTGTTATCTTTGTTTACGTCATATTCCAGAATCAGGACCTCATTTAGGCCGGTCGGCTGAATTTTTAGCATGGCAGTCCTCCTTTAAAACACACGTATATTCTAAGGTTCTCTTAATTTAACCGCTTTTGCAGCCTTACGCCTTCTTTCATCCTCCAGAGCAGCATAGTGTTTTCTTGTTGTATTGATGTCCTTATGCCCAAGCACATCGGCCACAAGATAAATATCTCCAGTTTCTCTATAAAGAGAAGTTCCATATGTACTGCGAAGCTTATGAGGAGTTATTTTCTTTAAAGTCGTTACCGTAGAAGCATATTTCTTAACGAGATTTTCCACTGCGCGAACTGTAATTCTACGATTCTGTAAAGATAAAAATAGTGCTTTTTCATGACCCGAGAGCGGGATAGTATGATAACGTTTTTCTAAATAGTTTTTTAAAGCTGTCTCAACCTCTTCTCCAAAATAAACAATAGTTTCAAATCCGCCTTTCCGGCGTATCTTTATTCCATTATTTTTGAAATCAACATCATCTAAATCAAGTCCTACACATTCTGAAACACGGATACCTGTTCCCAAAAGCAATGTCAGAAGGGCAGTATCACGAAGTTTTGTCTTCTCATGATACTTTAATTGACTCTTAGTTAACTTAGTGCCATCCTCTACTTGATCCAACAGTACAGATACTTCATCAGCATCGAGACGTATAATTTCTTTTTCATGAAGCTTTGGCATAGGTATCAATACGGCTGGATTTTTTTCTATCAGTTCCGATTGATAAAAGTAATTATAAAAACTTCTAAGAGATGCTAATTTGCGGGATTTCCCTCGCTCTTCATTGGTAATTTCACGATTATCCTTTTGATATAAACTAATATATTCTAAATATTCTTCAATATCCTCACGAGTTATCTGCTCCATAATAGATAAGGGGAAGTCCTTTATTTCCATTGTCCGGCAATAACTGTTATTTTTTTGCATATATTCGAAAAATACTCGCAAATCATAAGCATAAGCCAGTCTTGTCTTCGTAGAAGTAGTATTTTCTATTCCTCGAAAAAACTGTTTGCAAAAAGCCGGAAGCTCCAGAAGCACATTTCTCATTCGCATCGTATTTAGTTTATTTTGTTCTTCATGATAATTTCTGTTGTTTTCCATTTATCAGGCTCCTTTTATCACCACTCCTATTATATCATTTTTCTGTAGAAATTCACCTTCTTTAATGTTTTTTTATATTTGACAACACATATTTAGCTATTAATGGTATAATATGATATCATAATATTACAAAATGAAAAAAGGAGTTAACATGCAGGCAAATGAAATTTCATATTGACAAAAAGTATTTTTATTGGGGCATGACAGCATTTTTAGTTTTTGCTGCTAGTATATGTCTATATTATTTATTATTCCATGGTGCAAATGTTTCAGGCGGGTTTCATACCGTCGTACGGATAGCGATGCCCATACTAGATGGCTTTCTTTTGGCATATTTGTTGACCCCCATCTTAAATACAGTAGAAAAGAAGATGCTCATTCCATTATGCCATAAATATAGGATAGAACTGACGAAAAAAACGTCTAAAAGGATACGAATGCTTTCCATTTTAATCACGGTAGTCCTTGTTACCGCTGTATTATACGGATTCTTTGCCATGGTTATCCCACAGTTGATCAGAAGCATCCAGAGCATTGTATTTCAATTTCCAATATATATTAACAATCTTTCTCTTTGGAGCACTCGACTTTTAGCTGACAACCCCAAATTTGAAGCAATTGTGATGGATTTATTGAATCAATATTCAGGTGAATTAACTAATTACTTAAATCATAACTTGATACCTCAGATGAATGAGTTGCTTAAAAATCTTTCTTTAAGTTTTTTAAGCTTCTTAATGCAACTATGGAATCTGATTATCGGATTTGTTATATCTATCTATATTTTGAGCAGTAAAGAACTTTTTGCCGGACAAGCTAAGAAAATTGCTTATGCGTTATTTGAGACAAAGGAAGCAAATGCACTAATTGCAAATGTTCGATTTACACATCGAACTTTCAGTGGATTTATTATAGGTAAAATCATAGATTCTGCCATTATAGGTGTTATATGCTTTGCCGGAACGAGCTTAATGGGAACGCCTTATTCGGTTCTAATCAGTGTAATTGTAGGTATTACAAACGTTATTCCTTTTTTTGGACCTTATCTTGGAGCTATTCCAAGTGCCTTACTTATTCTAATGGTTGATCCCTTACAATGTTTGTATTTTATTATCTTTATTTTAGTTCTACAGCAAGTTGACGGAAATATTATCGGTCCAAAGATACTGGGAGATTCTACCGGATTATCTGGATTTTGGGTGATTTTCTCTATCACCTTATTCGGGGGCATGTTCGGAATTCTTGGAATGATTGTCGGTGTTCCAGTCTTCGCAATTTTCTATGCTGCGGTGCGTTCATCGGTAAATCAAATGCTTCGCAAGAAAAAGATGCCAGTGAAAACGAAGGAATATATGGATGTAGGTTCCATTGAAAATGGTGATTTTATTCCCTATGAATCCGAAAAGAAAGCGCAACATGCGGGTAGCGAATCCCAGCCCAGGAACAAACTTCTTAGACCATTTAATCAGTTTAAAACTACAGATAAAAATCAAATGACTGCACAAAAGAATAACGATGCAGATGTACCGGAAAAAAGCGAAGAAGATCAGAGGTAGTATTATGATTTAAATAAGGTGTTAACTACTTGTGATGAAGATAATTTTGCTAGCGAAAAAATAATTCTTGCAAACGGCGGAGTTTTTGAACATAATGTTTGTGTCGATGGCGTTAAGATAAAGAGATATTGGATAGACTTAAGCGATAAATAATATTGACATAAAGAATTTCCAGAAAAGCAAATAACTTTATATTATACAGCGGGATAAGGAAATAGAAGAGTACTGGAATAATAAAAAGAAAGGGTTATAGCCATGCGTTTCGTAATACAGAGAGTAAAAGAGGCTGATGTTAAGGTAGAAGGTGATGTAATAGGAGAAATCAAACAGGGATTTCTCGTTTTAGTAGGAGTCAGCCAATCTGATACGAAAACGCTCGCCGATAAAATGATTAAAAAATTAATTGGTCTGCGAATCTTTGAAGATGAAAATGGAAAGACCAATTTAGATATTAAAACAGTTCATGGCAAAATGTTAATTATTTCACAATTCACATTATATGCAGATTGCAAGAAAGGTAATCGGCCTTCATTCATTCGCGCCGGCGCTCCTGATGCAGCGAGTCAGCTATATGAATATATCATCGAAAAATGCAAGGAAGAACTTCCTAATGTGCAATCAGGCAGCTTCGGGGCTGATATGAAAGTTTCCTTAATCAATGATGGACCTTTTACAATTATACTTGATTCCGAAGAGATATTCGGCGAATAGAAAAAGAATAATATCTGTGCTATGAGGTAAAGGAGGATTAAAAAGTGTTCATTGCCATATTAATCATAGCTTTTCTTATTGTGATGTATATCCTTGTATTTGTTAAAAGAAATAAGAAAAATAAAGAAATGAATAAACTTAGTTCAGTAGATAATTATCGCAAGACTTACTTGGACCGCCGTAAAGCAATGGAAAAACGGCGCGAATCATTATCTCATACGAATTATGTGACAAAATATAATAGCACTGAGGACTATCGTGAAAAATAAGATTTTATTGCTTCAACTATTCGTTAAAGTTGTCTTTTGCGAATAGTTGTATTATTGTCACTATTGATTCCTTTTTTCACCAAGTAGTGTCGGTGGTCTTTTATAATCAACATTTCTACTCAGATAGATTAATTAGGCAATATCTTTAAATGTATTAATATTTTTGCAAAACAAGTACTTTCTTAGTAAGTTCATCAAATTGTTTGATATAATAATCAGCCTCCTGTAACAGTATTTTACTTATCTTATCCTCTTTTTTATCCAGATATTCTGTAAATACCGTTTTCATTCCCGCCCTTCTGGCCCCTGCTAATTCATCTTTTAATGTCTTTTGCATGAATTTCTCTAATTGTATGTAATATTTTTTCATCTACTTCGAATAAAGCTTTTTGCATTCTAGCTTGTCGTAAATTCAGTATTTCTATCATTTGTTTTTCACTTACTTTATAAGGCATGAAACGGATGATTTTATCAATAATTTCCCTTTCATCTTTAATTTCACCCAATGCACGTTCCTTGTATAATTCATCATTTTCCGCATAATGCTCCCACTCTTCTGCCGAAATTCCAACTACATCATATTCATTTTTTTCTGTGAAATATTGCGGATAAATCAAAGTAAAAAATAAATCAAAAAATACTGCTTTTATCATTTATGTAAGTTTTGCTGAGGGTGCTCTTTCTAAAAGCCCAAAGGATTTCATTTCATCTTTAAAAACATTTAGCTGCAAAGGATCTGTAACATAAAAAGAGGCAGAATCAGCATAGAAATCAATTTTATGCTGATGAAACACTTCTCTAACTGTCCCAAAGGGGATTAATTTCAAGCCCTACTTGTGATGAACCATTGAGGTTTGAAATACTGCAATATATAGGACTGATATTGGGTAGATCATTTAATTGCATCTTACAGTTATAAATATAAGTTAAATATAAATTTAGTAAAATGAAAATAAATATACAGATACTTACTGTGCTTATGCTTTTCCATTTATTTCGTTTCATATTGCATAGAACTATATGTAAATAAAACATACATCACATCCTTTTATTATTTTAAGCGGATACTTTTAACTACAAACATTCTTTTACATAAACTTGTCTATTTTATTATCTGTATTGAAACATAATATTGTTTATATATAAAATTATAACTGCATATTCCGGTCAATCTGCATGCCGATTCCGATAGCAACTGCATGGCACTTCCGACCGGTTCTGCACGCCTTTCCGCTTTAACTGCATAAATATTTTCAACGTGTTATAGTTCTTTCGTAGTCATAAAACAAACTACGAAAGGAGGCATGCAAATGCAAGACTACAACACTATTATTGGCGTGATTCAAATGCGCCAGAATAAGTGCTCAATCAGTGTGATCCAAGACCGATATCATATCGGCTCCGGAACGGTGCAGCTTATTCTAAAACGTTACAATGCTTCGGGTTTCGCCCTGGAGCAACTAAAATCCATGGAACCACCTGAGGTTGAGATGCTGTTTTATCCACCCGAGAACCTACAACGCAAAGACATCCAACTACCAGAATTCCAGCACTATTTCAATCGTATTCATTCCAAAGGAAGTAAGGTGAATGTATCTTACTGTTGGATGGAATACAAACAGGAACATCCTGATGGATACGAACAATCCCAGTTCTACGAACTTTATAACCGCTTCGTAGAACAAAACTTTGGAAAGCGTGATGTCAAGATGGCAGTGGAACGCGTTCCCGGAGAAAAAATGTACATCGATTGGGTCGGTGACCAACCAGAGCTATTAATGGATCCAGAAACCGGCGAAATACGGAAGGTACATTTATTCGTAACCACGATGGGACTTAGCAGCTATATCTATGCGGAAGCATTCTTAGATGAAAAGTTGCAAAGCTTCTCGACAGGAACGGTTCATGCACTTCAATTCTATGAAGGGATACCTAAGTATCTTGTTCCTGACAATTTAAAAGCTGCTGTTACAAAGCATACCAAGGATGAGCTGATTTTACAGTCTGCTTATTCTGATCTGGAAGATTTCTACGATACGATCGTACTCCCTCCACCGCCTCGAAAACCGAAAGGGAAACCTACCGTGGAGAATCACGTGCGCTATCTTGAAACCCATCTTGTAGAAAAACTCAAAGAGAACATTTATATCTCTTTGGAAGAGTTGAACGCTGACATACAAAAAATAGTAGCGACCCTCAACTCTAGGAAATTTCAAAACAAGAATTACTCAAGAGCCGACGCATTTGTAAAGTACGACAAACCGTGTATGAAACCACTGCCAGGCGGATGCTTCACGGTATGCGATTACAAAACAGTCACAAGAATTCCTGATAATTACCACATCGAGTATGACGATCACTACTATTCAGTAGTGTATACCCATTGTGGAAAACCTGCAATTATAAAGGCAACAGCATCAGAAATCCGTATCTGCGATGGATACAACAGATTGATCTGCAAACACAAACGGTCTTACAAGGACTTTCCCAAATACATCACAGAAGATAGTCATATGAGACCGGAACACCTTTACTACAAGGAAGTCAATGAAAAGGATGGTGCTTACTATAGGCGCTGGGCTTCAGTATTCGGACCTAACATGGAAGAATGCATTGATAGGCTACTGAAAGCTTCTAAACACGAGGAACAAGCCTATAATGCGTGTGCTGGGCTTCTTCATACGGTAAAAGAAATGCCGCATGGAATCGTAGAAGAAACAGCACGTCAGTGTATTCAAATGAACTCCTGCCGTTACAAAACATTTAAGCAGGTATTAAGTCGAATGCAAAGCAATCCGATTAGTCCAGGAGATCTTCCTGAACACGAAAACATCCGAGGAAAGGGCTTCTATAAGTAAGGTGAGAATTATGGCTTATACACAAAAAAACTATACATACAATGACAAGCTAAGCACTGATGAAAATCTGTTATTGGACAAACTATTTAAACTCCGCCTGTCCCACATGTCGGAGGCATTGGAGAAGCAGTTCCTTAACCCCAACACGGCACTCGAGGACTTTCATACCCGTATATCTGAGATTATTCACTATGAATGGGATCAGCGTCAGAACACAAAGTTCAACAAGCTACTTAAGAAAGCGTCCTTGAAATATCCGACTGCAGACTTTGATTCTGGTCTTTACGAATCAGATCGTATGCTGGATACTCACACCATTGAGTTACTACAAAAATGTGAATGGATTGACGAACCTAAAAATCTATTGATTACTGGTAGCGCTGGGGCAGGCAAAACTTATATCGCGAATGCACTATGCATTACCGCTTTACAACAGCTACGAACAGTAAAATATATCAGAGCCAATGCACTTCTTCTAGAAAGTGAAAAGGCACGTCAACTTGGTCATGCCTACGATTATACAAATCAGATGGCAGCTTATGACTTGCTGGTAATTGATGATTTCGGTCTTATGGAACTAAGCATGGATAAGTGCCGTGACCTCTTTGAAATCATTGAAACAAGAGATTGTAAAAAGGCAACAATGATTGTATCTCAGCTTCCCGTCATCAAGTGGTGGGACCTCTTCAAAGATAACACCTATGCGGATGCCTGCTTAAGCAGGATGACATCTAAGGCGTACCGCCTTGAGTGCAATGGAAGAGACATGAGAAAGTAACAAAATCTACAACGTGCAGTTTGAAGCGGAATAGCATGCCGTCCCTTCGGGACGGTTATGCTGTTTGGCTGGAATATGCAATTATAACCATATATGATGTATATTTATAATAAACTTAATCTAATATTTTTTACATTATTATATGTTTTTCTCTAATTTAATGCCTTTTTAATACCTTTTATAAAAAAGGTACTTTATCCTTCTATTCAGGTATTTATAAGAATTTTGAGAACGTTCTAAATAAAATACTTTTTTTCAAGTTATCTTATACAACAAATAAGGGCGCAGGAAAATTTCCTGCGCCCTTATCGTATCCTAATTAGCCAAATAGTACTTCATTTACAACTCTTTCCAAATATTCCTGTCTACCGCTACCCGGTAATTGGGGAGCTCCCATTTCCTCTGCATAGGCAGCCAGCTCCGCAAGGCTGGTTTCACCTTTACGGATCTTTTCACCGATTCCGGAT
Source organism: Kineothrix sp. MB12-C1 (assembly GCF_030863805.1). Taxonomy (NCBI): domain Bacteria; kingdom Bacillati; phylum Bacillota; class Clostridia; order Lachnospirales; family Lachnospiraceae; genus Kineothrix; species Kineothrix sp. MB12-C1. The sequence goes on along the minus strand of NZ_CP132957.1, from coordinate 66,899 downwards.
TCATAACTGGAGTAACGCTCTTTTACGAACGCATCAATGCGTCCATCTTCAATCATAGCTGCTGCTTTCAAAAGGCCCAGAGCAAAGGTATCCATACCGAGGATAAAGGCTTCAAACATATCCTGGTGGGTATAACTGGGACGACGTGTCTTGGAATCAAAGTTAAAGCCTCCGTATTTCAGTCCGCCCGCTTTAATTACTTCGTACATACACATGGTAGTATCATATACATTGAAGGGGAATTCATCAGTATCCCATCCCAATAGCAAGTCGCCGGTATTAGCATCTACGCTTCCCAACATATCGTTGATAGCGGCAATACGTAAATCATGCTGGAAGCTATGTCCTGCCAATGTAGCGTGGTTAGCTTCGATATTCAACTTAAAATCTTTATCCAATCCATATTGGCGTAAGAAACCAATAGATGTAGCAGCATCAAAGTCGTATTGGTGCTTCATAGGTTCCTTCGGTTTAGGCTCAATCCAGAACTCACCGGTGAAGCCTATACTTCGTCCATACTCTACTGCCATTTTCATCAGTTTAGCAATGTTTTCTTGTTCGAACTTCACGTCTGTATTTAGAAGAGTTTCATAGCCTTCACGTCCACCCCAGAATACATAACCGCGCCCGCCTAATTTTACAGTCAATTCCAATGCTTTTTTCACTTGTGCTGCAGCAAAACAGAATACATCCGCAGAATTGGAACTGCCGGCACCGTTCATAAAACGGGGATTAGAGAACATATTGGCGGTTCCCCAAAGGCATTTAATACCGGTTTCTTTCATCTTCACCGAAATATAATCGGTAATCTCATCAAGACGTCTATTCGTTTCTTTCAGATCATCTGCTTCCGGCACGAGATCAACATCGTGGAAACAGAAATATTCAATGCCCAGCTTCTGCATGAACTCGAAGCCGGCATCCACTTTTGCTCTCGCATGTTCCATTGTTCCCGGCTCTGCGCCAAAACCCTTATCCGTTGTATTACGGCCGAACATATCGGATCCGCCTGCACATAGATTGTGCCACCATGCCATAGCAAAGGGCATCCATTCTTTCATAGGTTTACCTAAAACCACTTGATCTTTGTTGTAATGATGAAAGGCCAATGGATTTTTACTACCGGCACCTTCATATTTAATGCTACCAATACCTTTAAACAATTCAGACATTTTATTTTCCTCCTTTTTTATTAGTATAACAATTATTGCATCCATCATTTAAGTTCTATCTTATTTCAATAGTCCAATTATCTCCATTTTTAACATACATGAATTTATCTTTAAAAAAGTGTGTTTTCTTCATTATACAAAATTTAAATTAGGAAGTCCATACTTTCTCGATATGAATACCATACATTTCCATTAATAAACCCTCCCGAACATAATCGTCCGAGAGGGTTTGATAAAATTTTATAATTTAGAAGGTTCACATTTATTTTCACGAATGAATATTTAAAGCATATAACTTTTTAAAACATTGTGATCTTTCAATACTTTTTCAATGACCGTTCCTTTTATAAAATGAATGATCGGTTTCTTCAATACATTCAGCGGCCCCGGTAATTCTATTTCCAATGGAGATTTTCCATCCATCAATTTAACGCTGCTATCGAGTAACTCTCTGATATCGTATACACTACCCCAGACTTCGGGAACTCCTCTGTCAACGCCAAGTAATCCATATACTGCTTCCATTGCTGTTCTTACCGAATACTCCGTTGTAAACACGGTATCCCGTGGGGTTTCTGCAAACTGTCCAAGAAAAGCAAAATTAACACAGCCTTCCGGAATGACATCCGGCCTGTCTCCTTTGGTTCTTGGCATGAAAAATGCGGTAATATAAGGCATCATAGTCGGAACAGAAATAGCACTCTTTTCGGCCAGCTCATCAATTTGATCAACGGGGACACCTATGTGGTATAACCATTCTTTTGTTATTTCCTTCCCGGTACAGTCCTTCATTTGTTTTTTCACATAATCTCCGGGAACATCCGTAAATAACCCATATACCCATACACATATTTTATCTTTATCTTGCCCTTTAAACTGTCCTTGTCGGTTAATGGTCCAGCTTAGAAGCCAGGAAGAATCTATACAGCTTACAATACCACCGGTTACAACTTTTCCGCTTTTAGGATCTCTCTTACATATATTGCTTATATAAGGCAATATTTTATCATCTACTGTCGTAATTGTTGCTGATTCCCAATTTGTCTTCTCGATATCCGAGCAAAACTTTTCCGGATGTCCAAAAGAAGGATCCTGTCTTGCTATGTTTTTCCATAAGTTCCAACTTCCGCTCGTTCTTACTTCCGCATCCCCTTTGGGCGCATGATTTTGGTCTCCGTAAACAGTATCTTCGGTACAGCTTCCGTTAGTAACAAATACTAAGTCATTTTCTGTAAGAACAACCTTCTTCTCTACTCCCTTTACTTTACATTCAATTGTTTTAGCAACTTTCTTATCTTTCGAAATTTCAAAAATCACATTAGTGACTTCTGTATTAAATTCAAAATCAACACCTGCCTCTTCAAGATATTTCTGCATAGGTAGAATTAGTGATTCATATTGATTATATTTTGTAAATTTTAATGCGCTAAAGTCGGGTAATCCCGCAATATGGTGAATGAATCTTTGGAAATACAGTTTCATCTCCAACGCACTATGCCAGTTTTCAAAAGCAAACATCGTCCTCCAATAAAGCCAGAAATTGGAGTCAAACACTTCTTCATCAAATACATCTTCTATGGTTTTATCATATAAGTCTTCATCTTTTGTCATGAAAAGCTTCATGATTTCCATACACCCCTTTTGGCTTAAGTTAAATTTTCCGTCTGTATGTGCATCGATACCTCGATTTTTTGTGGCACGGCACAAGGAATAGTTCGGATCTTCTTTGTTTAACCAATAAAATTCATCCAATACAGACACTCCCGGAGTTTCGAGGGACGGAATGCTGCGAAACAAATCCCACAGGCACTCGAAATGATTTTCCATTTCACGGCCGCCTCTCATAACATATCCTCTGGTCGGGTCTTCAATTCCATCACATGCCCCACCCGCAATATCCATTGCCTCGAGGATATGAATATGAGATCCTTGCATTTTCCCATCACGAACGAGAAAACAAGCTGTTGCAAGGGCAGCCAATCCGCTACCGACAATGTATGCTTCTTTTTCATCTACACCATCCGGCTTTTTGGGTGTTGCAAATGCTTCATAATTACCATTAGTATAGTAAATACCTTTGCTGTTCTTTTCATGTTTACCACGCTCTGTATTACGGTAGCTAGAATCTACAGGAACTTGTGCGGTTTTCTTTTTTTTATTACTTCCCTTTTCCTTGTTTTTTACAACCAGCGTGGCCGCGCCTGCACCGGCCGCCGCCAATGTGGCCAACCCTACCTTTGTCTTCATATTGGACATAAATTAACCTGCCTTTCATCAATCATTAAAGTTATTATCTACAGCTTTTTGAAAGTTATCTAATCAACTTTTATTTATATTAAGTCCTTTTTTATCACTTATCAATTTACAAAACAGGCAGAATGATAAAAAAACTTATCATTCTGCCTACTTTGATAAAAATTTATTGAATTTATCTCATATCAATAACGCATTGCTATAAAATTTTGAACGGAATTTGATATATTTCCATTAAGCATAATACTCACCTTATCAACAATTACATCCGGATCCTCCTTCATTCCTTTTTTAATCCAATCCAACATGATTCCGACAAAACTATATTTATAAAACTCCGCTATAAATTTCATGTCTTCCTCAGGAAGCGATGTATCTTGCGCCTGTTCCTTAACAACATTTTCTAAAAGCCCATATGTCAACTGGTATAAATAACTTTCTATTTGTTCTCTGCTCACAGAATGATAAACATTTAAAATAAAAGGTTTATTGGCTAAAACGGCTTCAAATATCTGTAACAATCCTTCCTGCCAGGTATCATACGTTTTCTTTCCTTGCAATGCTCTTTTACCATCTTCTACGCAACACCATTCCACCAGATCATAGATATCTTTAAAATGGTAGTAAAATGACATTCTGCTAATTCTGCAATCACTCGTTAGATCATTAATAGTAATCTTGTCAAATGGCTTTTTCAGTAATAGTTTTTTCAAGGATTCTTCTAAATCTGCTTTTGTAGAATTTGACATAATTCCCTTCCTTTCTGCCAATATCTGTTTGATTTATTGCCTGCCAGTTAATAGATTGATATCATATTCTCACCCTGTATACACTACAGTCAAGGGATCTGTCCAAAAAACCATATTCGATTAACGCTCTGCGTATCGTGGGAAAATCCTCATAAATTCTTTCCAGAATTCTATTCACTTCGATTTCACTATATTCTTGTTCCGGCTTAAAATTCTTCGTAATTTCTCTTAATAAAATGATTTTCTTTTTTTCCTTTGCAGGGAATTGCTTTATCGCCCCCGCTTCATCCATATAAGTTTTGAGTGTTTTTTCTCTTTCCTCGGCGGTAATATTATATCTATCATCCACCATCGTTGCGGCAGCATGAAGTTCTTCTATCATACCGGTATCCGCCTGATTGATGGATCGGTTCGTTTTCTCTTCCAGAGAGTTCATGAGAGCTAAGAATACCTTTGCCTGCTTTTCCTTCTCCCTTAACTTAAATCGGTGATTTCTAACCGTAGACAATGCAATTCCGATGTTCTGTGCAATTTCTTTATCGTTCATGCCTTCCGACATCAGCTTTAATATTTGCCTCTGTATCTGCGTGATTCCACAGACCGAGGGTTCCATATCCAAAATATAATCGACGGTAATTCCGTGTTCCTTTTCATGATGATCGGTAACCGATCCAAACGCATCGTATAGTACCCCTTCCCTTTGAAATATAAGACCTTTCTTAAATTCTTCACCACATACGGTACATAAATAGGATTCTTTCCCTTCTCTATATCCAACTACAAGTTCTTCCACTGTAAAATCCCACAAATTATGTTTCTCGTTCATATGTTAGCCCTCTCTCTTTTCCTTATTATTCGCAATATTTTATGCAATATTTTGATTTTCTTAATCTACATTATATACCACATTTTATTTATTGTCCATATAATTGCAAACATTATTAATAATTGACTACATATCAGCAATCACATTTAAATATAATCTATTATTTTTTGTTTTTTCTATAAATGCCAGGCTTTGTTACATTAAGATATAAAAGTTTATACTTTAATGTAACAAGGTGTTTCCTATAGAATTAAAAAGCCCACAGGCTCAGAAAACCCATGGGCTAAAATTGTCATATGCATTTTATTTTGAGAATTTATTTCCCGGCAGCTCTGTTATTTTCGAGGCTTTTAACAAATTGAACGATTAAGTCGGCAGTACCCTCAAGGCCTAAAACACTGCTATTAATACATAAATCGTAACTATCGGCGCGTCCCCATTTCTTCGAGGAGTAATAATTGTAATAGCTTTGGCGCTGTTTATCTTTCTTAACTATCATATCTTTCGCCTTTGCTTCCGTTAAATCATACTTGTTCATAATGCGCTTCACCTTGACATCTTCATCACCATAAATAAACAGATTAACGCAATTTTTATAATCGCTAAGTGCATAGTCCGCACAGCGTCCGACTATAACACAAGGACCTTCATCCGCTATCTTCTTAATTGTATTAAACTGGGCAAGAAATACTTTATGGCTGATAGGCATATCTACAAATGAGGATGCGTTATAACCGAACGAATAGGTATCCATTACCAGATTATAAAGAAAGGAGTTTGTAGGCCTCTCATCGTGCGTCTGTATCATCTCCTCACAAAAACCGCTTTCCTGAGCTGCCCTTGTAAGAAGCTGTTTGTCATAGCACGGAATGCCGAACTGCTTCGCCACATGTTCTCCTATCTCTCTTCCTGCAGAGCCAAATTGCCTCGCTATTGTAATAATTGTATCCATACCAATTCTCCTCTCATTCCTGTGACCGAAAAATTAAATACTTCATAGATCTTCTCAATCACCTTTTATATATATTATACATAAATAATCATTATAATTCAATAAAATATGTTACTGTTCACAACTCCGCTATGTCCAGCAACAAAAATGCACACAAGATGCAATAAAACTACATTTTGGCGTCCTCACTATTACATTTATAAAATATGAAGAAGATGCCGGAAATAATCAGGTAAGGGAGCATCCGTTTCAATATATGACAGACTACGCGGATGTATAAAGCCGAGCATCTTCGCATGCAGACATTGTCCCTCTAATTTAAACGGAGATTTCCTGCCTTCGGCATAGACTTCATCGCCGAGAAGAGGATGACCTATACTCGCCATATGAACGCGAATCTGATGGGTTCTACCTGTTTCCAGAATACATTCGATATAGCTATATCCTTTGAAGCGCTCAAGCACCCGATAATGTGTCACCGCATGCTTCCCATTCTTTTCATTGATTGCCATCTTTTTACGGTCTACCGGATGCCTTCCAATAGGAGCATTAATACTGCCTTCATCTTCTGCGAAAGTACCATAACATATTGCATGGTACTTTCGTATTACGGAATGTTCCTTTAATTGAGCTGCAATATGATTATGGGAATAATCGTTCTTACAAATAATAACAGAGCCTGTGGTATCCTTATCGATTCTATGGACAATGCCGGGACGCATAATACCGTTAATACCGGATAATTCTCCCCGGCAATGAAACATAACCGCATTCACAAGTGTATGGCTGTGATGCCCTGCCGCCGGATGGACTACCATATTTTTCGGCTTATTGACAACAAGTACATCTTCATCCTCATACAGAATCTCAAGCGGAATATCTTCCGGTAAAATATCGGGTTCCTCCGCAGAGGGCAGTTCGAGATATATTTCATCATCGGCCTTCACCCGATAATTCGCCTTCACTACGGTACGATTTACGGTAACTTGTCCGTCTTTTAATAATTTCTGTATATAAGAACGTGACAAAGAATCCATAAGCATACTTAAACACTTATCGATTCTCTCATCTTCCATTTCTTCTGTTACTCGAAAGCAAAACTGTCTGGTATCCTTATCCATCTATTTCGATTCCCTATACTTATTCTGTTTGAAATTGAGAAAACTTAAGTCCTCTTCCTTATAATAAAATAAAAATAATATACAAAGGATAATGGACGCCGTCGTTACATACATATCGGCAACATTAAAGATAGGAAAATTAATATAGGAAAAATAAATGAAATCTACTACATAGTCTAATCGAATACGGTCTATCATATTTCCAATGGCGCCTCCTGCAATGGTCACGAGAAGAATGTGAAGCACCGTATACTTTCTTCCATAAGGAGACTGATACAACACGTAACAGATAGCACACAGAAAAATAATGCCCACAAATAAAAATAATGCTTTTTGATTCTGCAAAAGCCCAAATGCAGCCCCTTTATTCTCCAAATAACGAAACTCTAAAACGCCATCTATGGCCTGAAATACCGTCCCATCTTTTAATTTCAAAACTGCAAAATACTTGCTTACTTGATCCACTACAATCAAAATGGCAAGAAAAAGTAAATCAAACGCAGCCAACATCTTTTTTCCCTGCCCCATTCGATAATTGTCCTTTCTATCTACTCCTTCATATCATCTTCGGTGAAAACAATCTCTCTTACCGCATTTATAATATCTTCCTCTGTCACACTCGTATCCACTATCGCTTTTCCCACCTTCTTAAGCAGTATAAACTTGAGCTTTCCGGCATCCATTTTCTTATCCGTTTTCGTAAGTGCTGCAATTTCCCGGGCATCGATATCCTCTACTGAAATAGGAAGATTGAAAGGGACGAACATATCGCGAATCTCATAATATTCTTCCATCGTAAGAAGTTCATGTTTCCAAGAAATGAAGGCGGCGGCCACGCAGCCGAGCGCCACGCATTCTCCATGATACAGTTCGAAATTCTTCGCCTTTTCTATCGCATGTCCAATCGTATGGCCCAAGTTTAACAAGGCTCTATCCCCTTTTTCCATCGGGTCCTTTTCTACGATCATCTTTTTAATTGAACTACTTCTCATCACCATTTCTTCTAATACGGAAGGCTCTCTTTCACATATTTCATACATATTTTCAAGCAGCCATTCATAGAAAATATGATCACGAATCAAGCCATGCTTCATAATTTCTGCAAATCCGGAAAAATACTGCCTTTCTTCCAAAGTTTTTAAAGAGGAAACATTCATATACACTAGCTTAGGCATATGAAAAGCTCCTACCATATTCTTAAAGCCATCGAAGTCAACCCCGGTCTTTCCGCCAATGCTGCTGTCAGCCTGTGACAATAAGGTCGTAGGTATCTGTATAAAGTCAATTCCTCTTAAATAAGTAGCCGCTGCGAATCCTGTTAAATCTCCAACCACCCCGCCTCCGAGCGCAATAAGTAAATCACCTCTGTCAAAACCTTCTTCAATAAGAAAAGTATAGACCTTCCTTGCAGTATCTAAGGTTTTACTCTGTTCGCCGGAAGGAAAAGAGAAAATAACTGCCTTCTTACACTTATCCTTTATGATTTCGAAAACGCTCTGCGCATATAATGCTTCTACAGAAGAGTCTGTAACAATACAAAGACGGCGTTCCTTAATTCCTAGATCTTCCAATTCACAGCCAAGTTCTTCGAAGCTCTGTGAAAATACAATATCATAACAAGGTTTTTTCTCATAATTAATGGTCATTCTTTGCGCCATAGTCGCATCCTCCGAATAGTTATGTTCTTTATATAAAAACTTCCCTCGTTGTCAGGGAAGTCTTTACTTTACTTATTGATAGGAACATCGAATGCTCCTGATAAAAGTTCCTGAAAATCACCGGAAATATCAACACTTGCCGGGGTAATGATAAATATGTAATGGGATATCTTCTGAAGATTTCCGCTCATTGCAAAACAGGAACCGGAAGTAAAATCGATAATCCGTTGTGCAATATCCACATCCAATCCTTCCAAATTAAGAACCACTGTCCGATTGGCAAGCAAAGTTTCCGTAATTTCTCTCGCATCCTCTACCGTTGTCGGTTTAATAACACATACTTCCATGCCAGCTCCCCCTAACTTGCGAGGCTGTCTCGCCATTGGTGTAATCTTAGGAGCAGTCTTTTTCGTAGTCGCATCCTCTATAGGGATAGGCTCTTCCTTCTGCATCATCACTTTTTTCGGGGCTTCTTCTGTATCATCATAGTAATCTTCATCATAATAATCTTCATCTTCATCATTTAATTTCATATAATTTAGAAACTTATCCATTACTCCCATTATTAAAAATCTCCTTAACCATTATAATGCCTGCTACCAAATATGCCTGTCCCCACACGGGCATAAGTTGCCCCTTCCTCAACTGCGACCTCATAATCGCCCGTCATACCCATTGATAAAACATTCATATTAACATTATCATTGTTTTTTTCCATTATGTCAACAGATAATTGCCGTAAGCCGGCAAAGTATCGCCTGTTTTCCTCAGGATTTTCAACATATGGAGCTATCGTCATCAACCCTTCGACCTTAATCGACGGCAGCTTTGCAATGCTTTCAATTAGGGCTGCAGCCTCATCTTTTGCCACCCCGAACTTTGTCTCTTCCTGAGCGATATTTACTTCAATAAGGATATGGGCGATGACATTTTTCTTCACTGCTTCTTTACTAATTTCCTCCGCTAATTTTAAGGAATCCACGCTATGGATAAGAGCGACCTTGTCGATAATATACTTCACTTTATTTCTCTGGAGATGACCTATCATATGCCACTTAATATCCTTTGGCATCTGCTCATATTTTTCCACAAGCTCCTGTACTTTATTTTCGCCAAAGTGCCGGCATCCACATTCATATGCCTCTAAGAGCACAGATACCGGCATCGTTTTACTTACTGCAATCAGTTGTACTTCCTCAGGTGCACGTTCTGCCTTCCGGCAAGCTATCTGTATCTTCTTTTCAACTATCATTAAGTTATCATGTATCTCTTTTTTACTCATAGATTAACTCATCCTCGCTAACCGATCCTGCATCCAAAACAATGTAGTCGTACACATTTAATCCATATGCTGTATTGGATTGTACGATGGAATATTCATCATTGCTGTACAAGATATTAATCTGTTTGAAATCTGCATATCCTTTATTAATGTTATACACACCAATTAAGCTTCCACGCTTACTTATGGCGTATTTCTCCATCCCTTCAGGAAGAACGAGATAATCGCCGATTCGGAGTGTAGCATCATCCACATAGTATTCATCGTCTTCCTCATTATAAATAGTAGTCTCAATAAATTCCGTCGTCGCTGTCCCATCCTCTGTATAAGCTTCTCTCAATACGCCATCCACATTGCTGTTACCACCCTTTGTGATAAAGCGTTTAGGAACGATAAAGAACTCCTTTTCCACAACGGAGGAATTAGGAATCTTTAGCCCTTGTTCATCCGCTAAAATTAACTCTATATCTACAAATCGGTCGGTACAGAAGGTAATCATAGAGTTGGTAAAAGTAAGTTTTACAAAAATATCTCCCGCTTCGTTCGTATAGGAATCTACTTTGCCCCAGGAAGTTTCCTGATTTTTCAAAAAGCGTACCTTCACATATTCGGCTTCTAAAAGTTCCATCTCCCTGTCCTTATCCACTTCGATAACAAGAGACCAGTCTTCGTTCGTAGACAGCTTATAAACAGGATCGCCTACCGCAACCAAATCATTACCGATTAACTGATTCTTTTCATAGTCCTTCGGTGCAATCAGTTCCTTGGTCATCTGTTCCAACGTCAATGTCTCATAACCATCTGTGGAGTAAACAACGATGCCTGAAATAGGCGAAATACATTGCTTTACCAGCCCCGCAAGACCGGAAGCATCAATAGCATCGATACTTTCCAGAATATTATAATTAGCAAGTTTTAAAACAGTACCTTGCATATTATATTTGAAATCATAGGTGGACGAAAAATTCTTCGGCTCAAAGGTGCTCGCAAATCCTACGATTTCTGTTTTTAGTTCAGAAAGGTCCGTTTGAGACAGGGAATTCTCGCCCGATGAGCCCGACTGAATATAATCAGCAAGTTTACCGGATTCATCCACGGCATATACGAGGTCCCCGGCTGCAACCTTTCCCCCTTCTCTGGCAAAATAGTTGATATAGCCGGCATCTTCAGCCGTTATAACGGTCTCGTCTCTAAGAGCTACCGCTTTATAAATATTATTGGTAGATAAAGAGCCCGCCTTCACCTCATAAGCTATGATATGCTTAGAAGTCATATACATAAAGATACAAATAACAATATAAATGAAAATAACGGCAAAAATAATCATTCCGATATTGAGATTTAACGGTTTTCTGTATTTGGTTATCTTATTAGAAGTTTGATTCGCCAATTCCAATCCTCCCAAGTCTTCCAGCATACCACAGGAAAAGCCCCGGTAATGTATCCGAGGCCTGTTTTAAAATTCTTTGTAACTAGTTACAATTTTTCCTGATTTCAATACAATTATAATTAAAGAGCTACAACAACCTTCGATTTCAGACTTTCCGGTAATTCATTTTCCTCTATGGAAATACTTAAAACGAAATGTACGCCAAACGATTCTCCAATTTTTTCCAATTTCTCAATCGTAGGAAGGACTTCTTGATCCTCCAGACATGCTATTTTCAAAAAGCTGTCAAAATACATCTGCTGCAAATCGTGATCCTGAGAGATAATACCGCAGATAAAACCAACAAATTCATCGCTGTTCGTAATCATGTAATCCATTGCATTAATTAAACGAATCTTATTGTTCAATTCATACATATGCTTCGTGCTTTTGTCTAAATATGTAATATTTCCTGATGCTGTTTTCACTTCGGCATTTACCATATCAAGTAAATGTTTTGTTTTGCCTTTTCCCTTATTACCTACTATTAATCGAACCATTGGTGAACCCTCCTATAGTAAATTCGGCCTATAAAAATCTTTAAATAGGCCTAGCTATATTATAGTTTATATTATATTAAAAAACAACTGTTAATTCTTTATTTCGCTTAACAATTCGGTCATATCCCCATAGAGAGTATCTCTCCCTTCGGAGCGGAGAATTACAGAAATATACGGCTTGCTTGAAGAGTCTCTGGAAAGCAATATTAAACAGTGTCCTGCAGCATTAGTCGTACCGGTCTTACCTCCGATTACAGTTATCGCATCGGGAGCATTCGTCTCTCCCTGCAAATAGAGATTTGTCGTATTCACGGAAATCTCTTTGTCATTCCCATTCCTATCCTTATAAACGGTAGTATAGGTAGGCATGGAAATAATCTCATTGAACAGCTCATAGCCTAAAGCCGCATTGAATATAAGGTACATATCATATGCCGTTACATAATGATTATCTGCTGTAAGTCCATGAGGATTCACAAAATTACTATTAGTAGCACCGATCACTTTCGCCTCCTGATTCATCAGTTCGCTGAAGCCTTCCACACTTCCGCCAATTCCTTCTGCCACCATAACGGCAGCATCGTTGGCAGAATTAATAAGAAGAAGATGAAGTGCTTGTATTAAAGTCATCTGATCTCCCTCCTTGATGCCTGCCATCTGAGCCCCTGATTCCGTAATCTTAACATTTGATGATGCTGTCAGAACTTCATCAGGAGAACCGTACTTTAACGCTACGAGCGCTGTCATCACCTTGGTAAGGCTGGCTGGCGCCAGCTTCTCATGCACATTTTTCGCATACAATGTTTCATCAGAAGATAAAGAAAAAAGAGCGGCTGAACTGGAATTGGTAATCTCTGCATCTCCGGTAATAGTACCGTCTACCACACATAAATCAGTAGCAAAAGGTATGGCAACATCCGCATTCTCTTCCAAATCAAAGATGCGGTAGCTGCTAACCGGATAATCGGGAGAATATGCCATGCTATAAGGCGTGCTGCCACACCCCGTAAGAAGGGCACATATCGCTCCCATACCTATATTCATACGAAGAATTTTATTATTTATACATCTCACGCCACTCTAAGTCTCCTCTGTCCAGGGATTTTATCAGAAGTTCCGCCGAAGCGAGATTGGTTGCCAAAGGAATGTTATGCACATCGCATAAACGTACTACATTGTTAACATCTGGCTCATGTGACTTCGGTGTTAATGGGTCGCGAAGAAAGATAACGAGATCCATTTCATTGTGTTCGATCTGCGCACCTATCTGCTGTTCCCCCCCCAGATGTCCGGCAAGATATTTGTGCACATTTAAGTTAGTCACTTCTTCGATTAAACGTCCTGTCGTTCCTGTAGCAAAAAGCTCATTTTTGCTCAATATTCCCTTGTAAGCGATACAGAAGTTCTGCATCAGCTTCTTTTTTGCATCATGTGCAATCAGTGCAATGTTCATAGTTATACCCTCTCTTATGTTAATATTTACTTTTACATTGTAAGCCAACGTTTAAAACAAAACCGATTCCAATATACAGGCTAAGAAGTGAAGTCAGACCGTAACTTACAAATGGCAACGTTACTCCCGTATTCGGAAGAAGTCCCGTAGTTACCCCTATATTCAAAAAGCCCTGAAATCCAATTAAACCTGCCATTCCGGCAGCTATGATGGAACCGGCAAGATCCTTGGCCCTTCGTGCCACTAAAAGGCATTCCAATGTAATTAAAATCACTAAAATAATTACCGTACATGTTCCGACAAAGCCGAATTCTTCTCCAATAACTGCAAAAATGAAGTCTGTCTGCGGTTCTGAAATAAAATTACCATTCTTCACAGAACTGATGACATTCGTCTTATAGCCCTTCCCCTCCAATTGCCCTGAGCCGATTGCCATGATGGAATTCAACTGTTGATAAGCCTCTGTCGTAGCATATTCTTCCGGATGCAGCCAGGCTAAAATACGAGTCTGCTGATAACCACGTATTAGTGATTGGTCGGGCTGCAAGATTATGGTCAGCGTAATTACAAATACCGGAACAATGACCGCCAACACACTGGATACAATCTTCCAATGCAATCCACCTACAAACATTATGACACAAAAAACAACTGCCAGTACGATCGTTGTCGATAGATTGGGCTGTTTGAAGATAAAAGCGAGCGGCGGCAATATAAGTATACAACATATGCCGATATTTTTAAATGTGTTGAGCCGTTCCTTATGTTTCATTATAAACTGTGCGTAAAACAGAATCAATAAGATTTTCGCAGTTTCCGACGGTTGGAATTCAATTCCGAACAATTCGATCCAGCGCTGGGCTCCATTCTTGGTCTCTCCCATTACCGCAACTAACGCCAGAAGAACAAAATTGCCGATATAAAACAACCAATTTAGCTTTAATAACACAGAGTAATCAAAAAGTGAGAGTACAAGCATCAAAAATAAGCCGAGAATAAAACCGGCAATTTGCGTTTTTTGCATAGACTCCTTTGCACTGCCCACCGCAAAAATGCCGATTACAGTAAGGGAAATCACTAAAAGAACAAGTTTAAAGTCATAATCCCGTATTCTATATTGTTTTAGCATAGATTTTCCCTCCAATCCGGATACCCGGTTTTTTCTTTCTGTTGATAAAATAATCCTTAATTATTTATTTACATCGATAATCGGAATGCTGGCATACAGAGACGGCATCTTGCCTCGTCCCTTTGTTCCGGTCTTTGTAATTTGTATTTCCATGCTTTTTGCATCTATTTTCATATATTTTGAAATCACTTTGGCAATATCCGTCTTAATCATCTCCATCATTTCCGGAGAACAATTTACCCGGTCGGATATCAATAAAATCTTCAGCCTGTCTTTAGCTATTTCCCGGGAACTCTTTCTTTTAAAAAATGTCGCGAATCCCATTTAAAAACCTCCTTAATTTTTATGGAATATACCTGTTACTCTTGTCCAGAAAGAAACCGTCTTTTCAAAATCAATGAAAGGGATTTCTTTGCCGAGCACACGCTCGCAGATATTCTGGTAAGCTCGTCCGGCCATTGTATCATTTCCAACAAGAGGTTCTCCCTGATTGGTTGCTATCACTACGTTTTCATCGTCTGGTACAATACCGATTAAGGGTATGGATAGGATGTCCACCACGTCTGCGGCACTCATCATATCTCCCCTTTTCACCATGTCATAGCGCATCCGGTTAATAATTAAGTCGATTTGTTTGAATTCATTAGCCTCCAGCAGACCGATAATACGGTCAGCATCTCGAATCGCCGACACTTCCGGCGTCGTTACGACGAGCGCTCTGTCGGCACCTGCAATGGCATTTTGAAAGCCTTGTTCAATTCCTGCCGGGCAATCCAAAATGACGTAGTCGAACTGTTCCTTCAATTGGTGAATCATCTTTATCATCTGCTGGGGCGTTACGGAAGATTTGTCCCTCGTCTGTGCAGAGGGCATCAGATAGAGACTCTGATGACGCTTGTCCCTGATAAGAGCTTGCTTTACCCTACACTTTCCTTCAATAACATCTACCAGATTATAGACAATCCGATTCTCAAGTCCCATAACAACATCAAGATTCCTCAGTCCGATATCTGTATCGATAAGGACTACTTTTTTACCCATCGCAGCCAGACCTGTACCCACATTTGCTGAGGTAGTGGTCTTGCCTACCCCGCCTTTTCCTGATGTGACGACAATTACTTCACTCATAGTTATCCTCCAAAAATGAATAATTTCGTCCCCTGAGTCCTCCTGGCGCGTATATGTATTTTATAATGCCAGGCCGCTCAGTAATTCTTTAGTAATGGGTTCCATCACAACTCTGTCGTTTTTTACATAAGCAATCTTCGGTTGTACTTTTGGTTTGATTGGCCATTTAATTTGTCTATCGCTATTTTTATATTTGAAATCGCCAATTTTTAATTTCTCCGGCGACATTTCAAGTGCAACAACGAAATGACCTTCCTCTCCATTTGCTCCGGCATAAGCCTTTCCAAACAGCCCTCCCAGAATCACGATATCTTTTGTGGAAATAATGGAACTTCCGGGGTAAACATCGCCTAACACTACGATGCTTGATTCCGTTTCTAAAATCTGCCCATTTCTTAAAGTTCCACGATAAAAATGTCCTTCATTCTCCTGTTCGAGATCGCCATAGTCCAGTTGCTGAAGCGCTTTCAAATAATTTTGATTCGTCTCCTCATCTTTGCCTACAAGGCATACAATATGAAGGTCTGAATTCATGCTTATCGCATCCAAAACCCGGCGCTCTTCATCTTCCGTCAAAGACCTGCCATCCAAAGAAATTGCCATTTTCGCATTTTTGAAAAAACGGCTGGACTCCTTGAACTTAAAGGCTACCTCCTCTAATAATTCCTCAAAAGGAAGTAACGGGTCCAGATATACGGAAATCCCGTTTTGAAAGCTTTTGATGATTACAGCATTTTTCATTATAAATCTCCATTCTACGATTAATCTGTATTGATGCTGCCTCCGGTAAGCGCCTGGGCAGCACCTGTTAAGTCCTCTTCATCCGCCAGATTATAATAATACTTGATAACGTCCTTTACTATCTGGGCCGTATAATCGGAAGTATAGCCATTAGCCACTCTGGCTGCAATTGCAATTTCCGGATTCTCATAAGGAGCATAGCCAATGAAGAGAGCATGATTCGGGCGGCTCTTGCTTTCCTGAGCGGTACCCGTCTTTCCGGCAACGTTTACACTAAGATCATTGTAGTAAGCTTTGCCTTCCACTACTTTGCGCATGCCGGAATGAATGCTATCCCAATAAGAAGCATCCATATCAATCGTATTTCTCACTTCTGCTGAATAATCTTCCAAAACATTCTTGTTATGGTCGGTCAATTTATCTAATAATGTTAAATTATAGCACGTTCCGCTGTTCGCGACTGTTGTAACGTATCGCGCAAGTCCGACAGTTGTAAAGTTATTCGTACCTTGTCCAATCGAAGAGCGAACCGCATCTTCATCGGAAACCTGCGGTAAAGATTCTTCTATTTCCACTCCGGATGCTTCCGTCAATCCATACATATCCGCATATTGTGTCAGTTTTTGGAGCCCGATATCCGGAACATATCGATCACCTAAGGTTCCGAGCCTGTATCCTACTTCATAAAAAAAGTTATTGCAGGAATGCTGTATACCTCCCGATACATTCAAAGAGCCATGACTTCCTCTCGGCCATATCCAGCAATGGGGAGGAGGATCTATCTTATCGAAGGTTCCGGTACACACGATAGTACTCGATGGATTAATGGCACCCTCCATAAGACCTGCGGTTGCCGTTACCATCTTAAAGGTAGAACCGGGAGCAGTTTTCTGATAGGTTGCATAATTAATCATCGGTGTGGATAAGTCATTTAACAGCGATGAAAAATAATCGGCATCCACTCCGTTAGCCATCCGGTTATTATCATAGCCCGGATAAGAAACGAGAGCAAGTACTTCTCCATTATTGACGTCCGTTATAACTAAGGACGCTGAATGAGGGTCAAGTGCAAGCTGGGCCGGCGTAATATCCATACGTTTTATGCGCTCCAGCATAAAATCATAAGGGGAAATCACCCCTGATTGGAAACGTTCCTGCTCTTCTTCCTCCAATTCTACAAGCTCTTGCTCTAACAAGATACTGCAAATTTGCCTTCCGGATATATCGTTATTTCTTATCATATATTTATATATCTTTTTATTAAATGCTGAATTATTATCGATATTTGCAAAAATGTATTCTAATAAGTGAGCATATATTTCATCTGAATTCGAATATTGACTAGAAAGATCAAGCTTCGTTACATCAATCCAGTTTTTAGAAATAATATAATTTAAATATTCATGAAGACTGATTACTTCATCCGTCGTCCATGCAATATAGGTGGCGTCTGACTTATCGATTTCTTCTTCCATAATGACAGCATTCGCATAAAGCATTGATGTAATATAACTTTCATATACCTGATACTCTACCGGCAGAGAACTATATGGAGTTTTTTTCTCGTTAAGTTCCGTTTTTAATTCTTCCACTACAAGTTCCTTCTTGCTAAGGAAGCTTTCATATACTGCCTTTTCATTTTCTCCTGCACCGGGCTTTGTAAAATCACTCATATCTATAATATTATTGTTGAGCAGGGAGAAATAAACGTCATCTATCGGTATTAAAATATCGCTGCTTCCGGAGTTTTCTCCCGGGGTATACTCTTTAATATTTCGTATTTTCGTAAGGAGAATACTGGCCAGCTTAGATTCCAAAATATTATAAACAGCCTCTTGTAGGTCTTTATCGATCGTAAGATGTAAGTCATTGCCCGCAGTCGGTTCGATACGGTTACTCGTCTCAATTACCTTCCCCATATTATCGACAACAACGTCCTCAGAACCTTTCGTCCCCTGAAGCTGCTGTTCCATGGAATATTCAATCCCTGATTTACCCACCGTATCGTTCAGATCATATTTGCCATCTTCTGCCTGTAAACTAATAAGCTCCTCTTGGGACACCTTACCGGTATAACCGATAATCTGCGAAAAATAGACGCTGTCTACATATCGGCGCACCGTATCCTCTGCCACATCCACACCATTTAATGTACTCGCATTTTCCATTACAACAGCCACCGTTTCCTGACTCACGTTATAGGCTACTGTAGTCGCAATATATTTCTGGAAGCTATTCGTGCTTAACGCATAGCGAATGGTCAAAATCTTTATAATTTCCTCCTTCGTATACCCTTTTTGTGCAACGAAAGATTTGCTGTTACCCGGTTCTTCATATGTTCCGATGCCGAAACGATCCGTGGCACATAGGTCGTTCACGACTTCATCTGCCGTCTTGGTAGCATACTTATATCCCTTGTCCATCAATTCATCAATAGTTGTATATCCATAAATATCGGCCAAAAAGCGCTTAAGCTGCCTATCCTCTACCGCAAAGGCATAATTGCCGTCACTATCGAGAATAATATTGAAATCACTCACAATACTATCCCCATTTTGTTCAATCATCTGAATCAGCCTGTAAATTGTCTCATTAAGATTTGCATTCTTACTTCTGCCCGATTCATAGACATCCTCTAAGGTTACATTATAAGCCAGCTCATTATAAGCAAGATAATTACCGTTCCTATCATAAATATTTCCTCTCGTACTGGCAAGGGTTCTCGTTTTTGTTGTTTTTAAACGAAAATCATTCAGATAGGTTTCTCCATTTACAATCTGCAGAAGAAAAACCCGGTATATCATAATGGCACCGAGTGCAATAAATACTATAGTCAATATGAGCAAACGTATATTTACCGTATTAAAAAAGTTTTCTTTTAGATATTTGAAACGCTTAAACAAATTTCTTTGCACCCCTTTTCTCGCTATTTTCTAGTTTACGGTTAATCCAAAGTATAATGGGATACAGAAAAATCGTAATAACAATGGTGTAAACAATTTCAGGAAGAATAATGTGCCTGAAGTAATGGACAATATTGAACCTGGCACGCATCAAAAAGAGCAGGAGGTAGCATACCAGACCATAAAACAAATCGCTGCCGATAATGAGCACAATGGGAAGCTTGATATCCTCAGGATAAAAAATTCGGTTGAACTTGCCGTTGGTATATCCTATATACATGTAAAGAAGTGCATAAAACCCAATAACATCACCAAAAAATATATCGATAAAAAGACCGCTCAAAAAACCAATAAGAAGGCCGCTCCTTTCCCCTCTCATAAATCCGAAGGACGCAGTGAGCACAATGAGCAAATTAGGAACAATTCCTCCGAATGCAAGGGCCTGAAACACCGTACACTGCAAGAGAAAACATATAAATATTAAAAATGTCACAACGACTACGCGCTTCATTATGCATGCCTCCTTTCCCAACTAATTAAATCTTTTTCCCAAATGATTATAAAATCACTCCAGTGTCTGCTTCTGTTCAAGAATTACAAGTACCTCTTTCAAATGCTCGAAATCTACGGCGGGAGTCAGCAGTCCCGACTTCGTAATATTATTGGAATCAATCGTCAGGGTACTGATATAACCGATTAAGATATTAGGGAGGTATTTGTCGCTAATATTGGAAGTGACGATTTTATCTCCCTCCACCACTTTATCTGCGCTATCCACAAGCTGTTCGAATCGAATGACACCGGCAGCATATAGCTCTAAATCACCGGATACGATAAGGTTATCTGCCGTCGCCAATATTTGACCGCTGACATTGGAATTATCCGCAATAATAGAGGAGACTTTAGCCCAATTAGGACCCACATCTACGACACGTCCTACCAGGCCGCTTCCGGCTATTACATTCATATCCACCTGAATGCCATCCGCTTCTCCCTTATCGATGACAAAGGAATGAAACCAATTACCCGCATCCCTTGCGATAATTCTGGCCCCAACTTTCTCATAGCCTTCATACTGAGCATCGAGCTTATAAAGCTCTCTTAAATTAGTAAGCTCATACCTATCCTGCTGCAGCGTTGTATTGTCGATAGTAAGCTCATCGATTTGAGCCTTCAGTTCCTTATTTTCCCTCAGAAGATCTCTAATCTGCGCTAATTCTTCTGAGCGGCTGGACAACCATTTTCCCGCGGAACTGATCCCCCGTTCGAAGGGTACAATAACATAACCTACCGCAGTATTTAGCGGGCCGCTGAAAATATTCGTATTAAATGTGAGGATAATACTGCCTGCACAAAGAATTGTTAAAATAAAAAGGAGATATTTACTTGGTAATGTAAACTTCTCTCCTCTTTTCTTTATTATTGGACTCATTTGCTCATTCCTTCAATCGCATATGCTACTGATTTATAATTATCTTCTTTAATAATTTTGGAAAGTCCCAGCGCTACGCTCGTCATCGGATTCTCAGAAACTTGTACCTTGAGCCCCGTACCGTTGCTCATCAGCTCTGCCAGATGATTCACTTGTGAAGCACCTCCTGTTAAATAAATTCCATGCTTGTATATATCTGCTGCAAGTTCCGGAGGAGTTCTCTCCAAAATAACTTTTATGTTATCAATAATTGTATTGAAGTTTTCTTTTAAAGATTCATCCACTAAAGCAGTAGGAATAGCCCGTTCTACCGGAAGACCAGTCACGATATCTCTTCCATATACAATCGCATCTTTTTGTTCCTTGTCTAAGTCACGTAAAGCAATCTTTACATTCTCTGCTGTTTTCCCACCGATAATCAGGCTGAATTCACGGCGCACTGCCGCACGAATAGCATCGTCAAACTTCTGTCCGCCCACCTTGATCAATCGACTGAGCACAATACCGCCTAAGGAAAGGATAGAAATTTCTGTCGTATCATAACCTACATTTACAACGAGAACACCTTGTGAATTCTTCACATCGATATCCATGCCAAGTCCATCGGCTACGGCTTTTTCCACCACCATAATCTTTCTGGATTTCACATTGGCATCTTTAATCAAATCATAAAAAGCTCTTTTTTCCACCTCGGTTACATCGGTAGGTACCGCAATATAGTAATCGGAAGGCTTTAAATTCCCCTTTACTAAGTCACCGATAAAATATTTTATCAATGTCTGCATATTCTTAATATCGGCAATTACACCATTGCTCAGCGGATAAGAAATATGAATATTTGCAGGTGCCTTTTCGTACATTTCAAAAGCGGAATTTCCATAAGCAAAAAGTGTGTTTTTATTTTCGATGGCAATCATATTCTTTTCTGTTATAACATTGTCATCGTTCTTACTGTAGATTTTGATATTGCTTGTTCCCAAGTCAATACCGAATGAATTGTTTCCCAAAGTGACGAACCCCTTTCTATAGTAAACCAGCTTCTTTAAAGCTCATATATTTGTTATCTCCGATAATGATATGATCGAGAAGCTCGATATCGATCATACTGCCTATCCTTTTTATCTTGTCCGTAATCATCATATCCTGCTTGCTTGGAGCTGGGTCTCCACTCGGGTGATTGTGAAGAAGCATGATATAAACAGCCTCCGCTTTCAGCGCTGTCACAAATACTTCTCTCGGTGAAAGCAATGAGGTATTCACTGTACCTATAGACAAAAGACATTCTTCCAAAAGGCAGGAACGATTATCCAAAAGAAGAAGCATTACTCTTTCTTTCTTCTCATGCCTAAGCTTCTCCATGTAATAACCTGCCACCGAAGATGGATTAAGAAATTGCAGCTTTTCCCCGGCTCTGGCCATAGCCATACGCATAGAAAGCTCAGCAAGGCATTTGATTTTTACCGCCTTCACCTCTCCGATTCCCTTAATACTCATCAACTCCTTAACTGTCACGTTATGAAGACCGTTAAGTCCGTTTTCTTTCACAGAAGCAAGTCCAAGTATCTCTTCTCCCAGTTCCACCGGAGAACTTTCCACAGTACCTGTGCGAATGATAATGGCAAGAAGTTCCGCCTCTGTTAATGCTCCCGCTCCCCGTCTTAAGAATTTCTCATAAGGCAGCTCTGCATTGTTGGATGATGTCTGGATCAGACTTTTACTATTCATTTTACACTTCTTTCCCAAGCGCTCTCCGGGCAAAAGGAAAAGATTATTATAAGAGAAGCATTGCCTATATAAAACGGAAAATAACAATACCTGCAAAAATACCGATAATGCTCGCTATCGTTATCTTAATGGTCAGAGCAAAGGTAATGCTCAAAATACCGAGGTCCAAGATAACCGGGCTGGTCAACCCGAAGGTCTGTCCAAAATTCACCCACGAATTAGGAAAAAGGCTTCCGACAAATCCACCGAGAACAATACCGGCAAGGATTAACAAAAGACAAGTCCAGTTATTTTTCTTACGCATACAAAGCCTCCATAAATAATAGCATAACTACCATTCATAATATCACACATCGCATTTTATGTACATAAAATTCCAATATTTTTTTCTTAACTTTTCTTTAAATAATCAGATTTCTTTAGTAAAAACGACAAAATTCACTTTAAATTATCCATGGAGATTACACCGTCATCCAGAAGCTGCTGTACCGTTTTCAGAATACCGAACTTCGCATGCGGCCATGTCAAACCGCCCTGAAAATATACGGCAAAAGGCGGCTTAATCGGTCCGTCTGCCGATAGTTCGATAGAGGAACCGGAGACGAAAGCCCCGGCTGCCATAATAACTTGGCTGTCATAACCGGGCATATCCCATGGTTCCGGCGTAACAAAGCTATCCACCGGAGCCGCTGCCTGAATTCCTTTACAAAAAGAAATTACACCTTCAGGCGTTCCAAACGTCACCGCTTGTATAATATCATGCCGGGATTGTGCACCCCCCGGCACCACATCAAAGCCAAAGCGCTCATATAAATTGGCCGCAAAGACAGCTCCCTTCAGAGCACTTGCTGTTACCGTAGGTGCGAGAAAAAGTCCTTGATAAAAGGACGGTAATATTCCCAGAGAAGCGCCTACTTCTTTAGATAGTCCGGGAGATGTGAGGCGGCACGAAGCGTTTTCTACACATTCCCTTTTTCCGGCAATATATCCTCCTGTAGGAGCCAGACC
This sequence comes from Kineothrix sp. MB12-C1, assembly GCF_030863805.1. Lineage (NCBI taxonomy): Bacteria > Bacillati > Bacillota > Clostridia > Lachnospirales > Lachnospiraceae > Kineothrix > Kineothrix sp. MB12-C1. The sequence goes on along the minus strand of NZ_CP132957.1, from coordinate 43,438 downwards.
GCCGCCCGGATTCTTAATCAAAGAACCTACCACCATATCCGCACCTACATCCGAAGGTTCTATCGTCTCCACGAACTCTCCATAACAGTTGTCCACCATGCATATAATATCCGGCCTGATATCTTTAATAAAGGAAATCAGCTCTCCGATTCTCTTCACCGACAGCGTGGGCCTTGTCTGATATCCTTTGGAGCGCTGAATAGTAACTAACTTCGTCTTATCATGAATAGCCTTTCGGATTCCCTCATAATCAAATTCTCCGTCGGAAAGCAAATCCACCTGTCTATAGGTAATGCCATATTCCGCCAAAGAACCTCTGGACGGGCGGATACCTATTACCTCTTCTAAAGTATCATAGGGCTTTCCTACCGGAGAAAGAAGTTCATCTCCGGGCCTTAGATTGCTAAGAAGAGCCAAGGCCAATGCATGAGTGCCGCATGTAATCTGAGGACGTACCAGAGCATCTTCCGTATGAAAAATATGAGCGTAGATCGTTTCCAGAGTATCCCGTCCCATATCGTTATATCCATAGCCCGTAGTACCGAGCAGACAGGCTTCACTCACCTTTGCTTCCTGCATCGCTTTAACGACTTTAAGCTGATTATATTCAGCTATTCTATCCACTTCCTCAAAACGCTGTATCAGTTCCTTCCATATCTTTTCCCCATAGGAATACACAACCTTCGATATTCCAAGAGCTTCATACATCTCCATCGTTTCAGACATTGTTAATTATCTCCTCATATTTTTTCATCATTGCATCCAAAATGGCTCTTTCATCATAGGAAAATTCATCCTTGTTCATCCATATCACATCTTTTTCTCTGCGAAACCAAGTAAGCTGCCGCTTAGCAAAATGCCTGGTATCTCTTTTGATCAAATATACCGCTTCTTCCAGAGATATCTCTCCTTCCAAGGCACTTAATATCTCCTTATAGCCAAGTCCTTGCATAGATACCATATTTTTATTGCATCCCATCTCTTGCAGTCTTTTCACTTCATCGACCAAGCCTTCCTGCATCATAAGGTCTACCCGCTTATCGATTCTCTCATAAAGCAAATCCCTTCTATCATTTAACACGAAATAACAGGAACAGTATGCAGAAATCTTTTCACGCTGCAATTCGTTGTGTTCCGATATCTTATGACCGGTGAGCATGTGAAATTCCAGCGCTCGTATCACCCGCTTCACATTGTTTTCATGAATGGCATCAGCGGCAGCCTTATCCACTTCTTCCAGCATCTGATGGAGCACTCCATTTCCTTTTGTCCTTACAAGCTCCTCTAATCTCTGCCTATAAGCTGTATTTTCTTCATTTTTTGTAAAATCAATATCATAAAGAATGGATTGGATATAAAACCCGGTTCCTCCTACGATAATAGGAACCCTACCCTTTTGATAGATTCCCTCCATACACTCTTTTGCAATCTTCTGAAAAAGAACCACATTGAATTCTTCTTTCGGCTCCAGGATATTTACCATATGATGAGGGATGCCTCCCATTTCCTCCGGTCGTATTTTCGCAGAACCGATATCCATATGGCGATATACTTGCATGGAATCGGCGGAGATAATCTCCCCGCCCACTTCTTTCGCCAACTGAATGGATAATGCGCTCTTCCCCACTGCCGTGGGACCTGTTAAAATAATAAGAGGTTTATTTGTCTTCTTCATACGCTATTGTCCTTTATCTTCTTCTATACAATTCGTTTGAACTTTTTCTCTATTTCATATTTACTCATAGAAATAATAGTCGGCCTCCCATGAGGGCAGTGATAAGGATCATCCAACAAAAGCAGTTCATCGATTAAGGCTTCCATCTCTGCAAAACTAAACGACATATTTCCCTTAACCGCCGCCTTACACGCCATCGTTGCAATCCTTCTGTTAATGACAGCGGGAGCACCTTTGGGAGGGCCATCCGCTAATTCATCCAACATTTCAGTAAACAAGCTGCTTTCACTGCAGCCGTATAAGTCTGTCGGCACACTTCTTATGGCATATTCATTACCGCCGAAAAGCTCTATCTCAAATCCCATATTCGCAAAGCTATCCATGAATTCTTTTAAAACATTCTCTTCACGCCCTGAAAGAGTTACAATAACGGGTGGAAGCACTAACTGAGACTGTACCTGACGCTCTTCCAATTCTTTGATAAACTTCTCATATTTTACTTTCTCGTGGGCTGCATGCTGATCGATAATAAACAGCTTATCGGAAAATGCCACAAGCCAATAAGTGTCGAAAATCTGTCCCAGAATACGATAATGTGCCCGAGCTTCCTCGCTTAGCAGCTTTTCTTCAAATAAGTTAAGCTGTTCCGGCTTCTCCGTAACAAGGATCTCATCCTCTTTCATGGCGTGATAAGAAGGTTCATCCTGCTCTTTGGCATCCTGCGATTCTCCGACCTCTATTCTTTGGGTAGGTTCTTCTTTATGCGAAGGAGTCCGGCTTTCTATAAAGAAGTCTTCCTCAGATTCTGCATTTTCATTCTTTCCTTCATAGGGCAGCTCTTCTTTTACAATAGATAAGCTTTTCACAGATGCAGTAATGCCGGGAGTCGGAAGGGCTTCCCTTCTATCCACCTGATTCTTCTGATCTTGCAGCCTCCTGTTCACTTCAAAAGGTTCCGGGACGGCACTGGGTCTAACGGTTTGCGTCACTTCCTTTTTAGGCTCCTGCAAAGAAACTTCAGGAATCAATTCCGTCCTATGAAGATTTCGCTCGATATGCCCTGCAATAAAATCGTAAAGCTTCTTTTGTTCGGTGAAACGTACTTCCATTTTGGTAGGGTGTACATTTACATCTATCTCTTCAGAATTTATTTGGAAATGCAGGACAACAAAAGGAAACTTATGCTGCATTACATATTTCTTATATCCTTCTTCAATCGCTTTGCCTATCACACTACTCTTAATAAAGCGTCCGTTCACAAAATAAATCTCAAAGCTTCGGTTCGCCCGATTGATATCCGGCTTACCGATAAAGCCGGACATACGGATTCCATTTTCTTCAATATCCACAGGAAGCAGCGACCGGGAAATATCCCTGCCATAAATACGATAAATAATTTCCTGTAAATTACCATTTCCTGAAGTATGAAACCGGCTCTGTCCGTTGTTGATATATTGAAAGGAGACATGAGGATGCGATAACACCATATGCTCCATTAAGTCAGAAATATAACTGCCCTCGGTTTGAGGCTGCTTTAAGAATTTCTTCCGCACAGGGGTATTAAAGAAAAGATTTCTAACGATAATTGTGGTCCCATCCGGTGCCCCTATTTCTTCTGCTTCCTTTTCTACTCCACCCTCAATAAGATAGCGGATACCCGTAAGATCTCTTCCCACTTTTGTTATCAGTTCAAGCTTTGATACCGCAGCAATACTGGATAGAGCCTCTCCGCGAAATCCAAGGCTCGCAATATGTATTAAATCCTCTACTGTATTAATTTTACTCGTGGCATGCCGCAAAAAAGCTTTTGACACCTGATCTTTCTCAATACCGCAGCCGTTGTCCGTCACTCGAAGAAAGGATATACCCCCTTCCTTAATCTCCACAGTAACAACCGTTGCTCCTGCATCCAATGCGTTCTCAAGCAGTTCCTTCACCACACTGGACGGACGTTCCACTACCTCGCCTGCAGCAATTTTATCTATGGTTTCTTTACTCAGTACATTAATTTGCGCCATGGCACGTCCCTTCCTTTTGCTAACCTGTTACCAACGGTTCTTCAGCTTGTTTTGCAAACGATACAAAATATTGAGAGCATCCAGCGGTGTCAAATTGCTAACATCCACTTCTTTCAACTCCCTTAGAACATCTTCATCACTCACTGTATCGAACAGAGAAATCTGTTCCAAATCCACTTCATCGTATTTCTTTACTGGCTTTTTATCCGTTTTATAATCCACAGCAATATGCTGTATCTTCTCCATAATATCGTTATCACTAAGCTGCTCCACGATTTCTTTCGCACGATCAATCACAATATCCGGGACACCGGCCAGCTTTGCCACCTGAATACCATAACTTTTATCCGCACCGCCTTTAACGATCTTTCGAAGAAATACGATATCATCGCCCTTTTCCTTCACCGCAATGCAATAATTATTTACATTATTCATCTTACCTTCCAATTCGGTCAATTCATGATAATGGGTAGCGAATAAGGTTTTGGCACCGAGATACTTGCGATTACTAATATGCTCAATAACGGCCCAGGCGATACTAAGTCCATCGAAGGTAGAGGTTCCTCTCCCGATTTCATCCAGCACAAGAAGGCTATTTTGTGTGGCATTCCTTAGAATATTTGCCACTTCGTTCATCTCCACCATAAAGGTACTTTGCCCACTGGCTAAGTCATCGGAAGCTCCTACCCTTGTAAATATCCGATCTACAATGCCGATATTGGCACTGGAAGCAGGAACAAAACTTCCAATCTGCGCCATCAACACGATAAGCGCCGCCTGCCGCATATAGGTGGACTTTCCTGCCATATTAGGGCCTGTAATGACAGAAATACAATTTTTATTATTGTCCAAGTAGGTATCGTTTGAAATAAACATATCATTCACGATCATTTTCTCTACCACGGGATGACGCCCGTCCTTTATATCGATAAGACCCTTTTCATTTATTTTCGGACGAACATATTGATTCCTCTCTGCCACCAATGATAGCGAGGCGAATACATCGAGGGCAGCCACCGCCTTTGCAGTCTTCTGAATCCTCTCAATTTCACCAGCAATCGCATCTCTCACCTTACAGAACATCTCGTATTCCAACGCGTATAATTTATCTTCCGCATTCAGGATAGTGTCTTCCAGTTCCTTTAACCGAGGGGTCGTGTATCTCTCGGCATTGGCAAGGGTCTGCTTGCGAATATAATCCTCAGGTACCATGCTTATATAAGAATTAGTGACTTCGAAATAATAGCCGAAGACTTTATTATATTTGATACGGAGGTTTTTAATTCCTGTCCGCTCTCTGTCGTCATGCTCCAACTGTGCCAGCCAATTCTTACCTTCCGTCTTCGCATGGCGCAGATGATCGATTGTTTCATCGAATCCTTCCTTTATGATACCGCCTTCTTTTACAGCGATAGGCGATTCTTCCGCAATCGCCTGTTCGATTAACTGACAGATATCTTCAAGGCCATCGATATCGCTGTCTATTTTCTTCAGCAGTCCACTATCCAAATCCTGCAATACCGTCTTCATATGGGGCAACATTTCGAGCGAATTACGAAAAGCAATCAAGTCTCTCGGGTTGGCCGTCTTATAACTCACTTTACTAAGCAGACGTTCCAAGTCATAAACGGGATTCAAATACTCTCTGATTTCATCCCTGGATACCGAATGGGTGCAAAGAATCTCGATAGCATCCTGGCGCATCGTAAGCTCCTGTAAATCGATTAAGGGCTGTTCGATATAAGTTCGAAGCGTTCTCGCGCCCATAGCTGTTTTCGTCTTATCCAGTACCCATAGCAAAGAACCCCTTTTTTGCTTTTCGCGCAAGGTCTCAGTTAATTCAAGATTTCGCCTTGTGGAACTGTCGAGGAGCATATATTTATTCGTAAGGTACGGGTATAGATGAAGGAAATGAGAAAGAGAGGTCTTCTGCGTCTCGTACAAATACTGCAAAAGCGCACCCGCCGCAATCAGTCCTACGGGAAAATCCTCAATTCCCAGTCCTGTCAGCATCTGAACTTGGAAATGCTTCATCAGACATTTTCTGCAAGCATCATCGTCAAAATAATGGGATTCCAGCGAATATACCGTAATGCCTAAACGATTCTTTAAATCATCAATATCTGCACCGCTCACTAAAAAAGCATCGTTGCATATAATTTCCGACGGCATATACTTGTTAATTTCATCCAAAAGCCTGCGCAGATCATCGACTTCCGTTAAATAGTAATCACCGGTCGTAACATCGGCGATAGAAATTCCTATTGCATTGGGAAAATAAGAAATACACATCAAATAGTTATTCTGTGTCTCCTCTAAACCTTGAACATTTAAATTCGTACCGGGCGTTACAACACGAACTACCTCTCTTTTTACAATGCCCTTTGCGAGCTTTGGGTCCTCTACTTGCTCGCAGATAGCCACCTTATAGCCTTTGGATACTAGCTTATTCAAATATCCTTCCACCGCATGATAAGGCACTCCGCACATAGGAGCCCGCTCCTCCTGCCCGCAGTTTTTCCCAGTTAAAGTGATTTCCAATTCCTTAGAAGCGGTTAACGCATCTTCGAAAAACATTTCATAGAAATCACCAAGCCGGTAAAAGAGAATACAATCTTTGTATTCTCTTTTCGTATCCATATATTGTTGCATCATAGGAGTTAACTCTGCCACTTTTCTTCCCCTCTGTTTCTCATAAGTTTATTAGCGTAACTGAACAGTTACTCATTATCAATCAACCAATTCCCCTGTATAATAAAAACCGCGGCATTCTTTTAATTTCACATTCATAATTTTCCCGATGAAAGATTGATTGCCCGGAAAATGTACGATCGTATTATTCGAAAGTCTTCCTGTTACGAGGGAGGAATCCTGTTCGTTTATTTCTTCCACCAATGCAGAGACTGTAAGCCCCTCCAACATACTCGCACGCTCTCTCGCCGTTTCCTGTACAATTTTTAAAAGCTTATCGAATCCTTCTTTTACCACTTCCTGTGATACTTGATTATCCATCGCTGCGGCAGGTGTTCCTGTGCGCTTGGAATAAATAAAGGTAAAGGCGTTATCATACTTCACTCTTTTCACTACCTCTATCGTCTCTTCCACATCCGCAAGTGTCTCTCCCGGGAAACCGACAATAATATCCGTCGTAATGGCCATATCAGGAATTTCTTTTCTTATCTTCTCCGCTATCGCAAGATATTGTTCCTTCGTATAACGGCGATTCATCGCATCTAGTATACGGGTGGAACCCGATTGGAGAGGAAGGTGAAGATGACGACATATCTTCTTGGACTCCTTCATTACCTGAATCAATTCCTCCGATAAATCCTTAGGGTGAGAGGTCATAAAACGGATTCTCTCAATACCATCCACTTTCTCCACTTCGCGAAGAAGTTGAGCAAAACTCATCGGTTCCTCTAACGTTTTTCCATATGAGTTTACATTCTGTCCGAGCAACATAATTTCTACTACGCCATCGGCCGCCAGATTCTCTATTTCCCTTATAATATCCTTCGGATTACGGCTTCGTTCTCTTCCCCTTACATAAGGAACAATACAATAGCTGCAGAAATTATTGCAGCCGAACATAATATTAATCCCCGATTTAAACGAGTATTTTCGTTCCACCGGCAAATCTTCTACAATCTGATCCGTATCTTTCCATATATCGATTACCATATCGTCAGATTCAAACATCGTACACAATAGTTCCGCAAATTTAAAAATATTATGAGTGCCGAAAATCAAATCTACAAAACGGTAACTCTTCTTAATCTTTTCGATCACTAAGTCTTCCTGCATCATGCACCCGCATAACGCAATTTTCATATGAGGCTTCTTCTTTTTCATGCTATTTAAAAATCCAAGCCGCCCATACACTCTCTGATTCGCATTATCCCGAACAGTACATGTATTGTAAATAACAAAGTCGGCATCTTCCGTATCCACCAGCTCATAGCCTACTTGCTCTAAAATACCGGACAATTTTTCAGAGTCCCTGGCATTCATCTGACAACCAAATGTTGTTACATTGCAGAGAGGTCTTCTCCCAAGCTGCTCTGCCAGTTTATCCACATATTCCTTCGCTTGTTCTATAAAGAGAAACTGGCGGTCCTTTTCTGTCTGTTGTGTCATAAAAATCTCTTACTCCTCTTCTAATTTCTGACGTATATCATAATCATTTTGTAACTGTTCAGTACCCTCACAGTCACATCATTTTTTCTTGTTTTGCCCGAATGTTCCCTTCCATCTCAAGACAAATCATCGGCAATTTTATATAAATAAGAGCGGCCGCTTTTCCCGATCCGCTCTACCACCTCCATAAAATAAAGAATATTTAGAACAAGATGAGCCGTTTTTAGCGGAATCCTAGCCGTTTGCACCAAATCCGCTGAAGTGAAAGTAACAGGAAGCTCATAAGGCAGAAACTGCAGATAATCTTCCCTTCTTTCGATAATTACTTCATCGAATAAGGCCACCGGAATCCTGTCATAGCGGCAAGAACCCTTCTTTTTATCGGCACTCCATCCGTTTAACAGGCGATATTCCTCCACATCCATTAAGGGAAAACAAAACTTCAGGTTTCCATGCTTTAAGTAGGATTTAATACGGTAGAGTTCCTTAAATGCCTGATAAGCGCTGCCTGTCCGCGGACTCTTTCTCTTCTTCGAAAATTCTCCCGTCTCTTCATCGATCCAAATAAGCCACTTCGTATGAGGAATCGGATAGACGACTGTTACCGGATGTCGTTCCAAAAATACCTCTAATTTCGTACGTATTTTATTGAAATTCCCATTTTGGATCTCTATGATTTCCTTACCCGTGAAAATATCCGCAACATAATGCTCCAACACAATCTCATGTGTTGTTTCGTCCGGAGCATAATAATTCTTTAAAACTGCATGTACCGTTTTTTCCTGTAAAGTTCCGATTCCTGCGCGGCTTCTTTGGATACCGATTATTTTATTTTTTGCTTCTTCAAATCGCTTTTCATCCATAATTGCGTTTTATTTAGCGGATTCTTTCAGGGAATCCTACTTTTTTCTGAACCTTACGCAAGGTCTTAGTCGCATAATAATTCGCCTTATCCGCATTCTCTTTGATTACGGCATCGATATATGTTTTATCCTGAAGCAGTTCCTGATAACATTCTTGCACAGGCTTTAACACACTCACTACGGATTCGCCTACCGCAAGCTTGAAATCGCCGTATCCCTTGCCGTCGAACTCCTTCTCCACTTCCTCTGCGCTCTTTCCGGTACATGTGGAATAAATATCGATAAGATTACGAATACCCGGCTGTTCCTCCCTATATCTTACAGCCCCTTCCGAATCCGTTACCGCTCGCTTGAATTTGCGGATAATCGTATCCGGATCGTCCATCAAATAAATACTCGCATTAGGATTCTCATCGGATTTGGACATTTTCTTAACCGGATCTTGCAGACTCATAATTTTAGCGCCCGATTTGCCGATATAAGGCTCCGGAACGGTGAATACATCTCCGTAAATCGCATTAAAGCGTTGTGCGATATCTCTTGTGATTTCCAAATGCTGTAATTGATCCTTTCCAACAGGAACTACATCCGACTGATATAATAAAATATCAGCAGCCATAAGTACCGGATAAGTGAAAAGGCCGGCATTGATATTATCCGCATGTTTGGAAGACTTGTCTTTGAACTGTGTCATGCGGTTCAGCTCACCCATATAAGTAAAACAATTCAATATCCATGAAAGTTCTGTATGTCCGGATACATGAGATTGATAGTAAATACAATTCTTCTTCGGATCCAAACCTGCCGCAATGTATAAGGTCAGTAAGTTCCTCGCTCTTTTGCGAAGCTCCGCCGGGTCCTGGCGGACTGTTATGGAATGTAAGTCTACAACGGAATAAAAACATTCATATTCGTCGCTTAAGGTCACCCAATTCTTAAGTGCACCCAGATAATTACCGAGAGTCAAGGTTCCCGTTGCCTGCATTCCGCTGAAAAGTATCTTTTTACCATCTATCATGATATTGCCTCCAAAGTTTAAGTATATGCATTTTTCGAATGTAATAAGTGTAGCATTGCGGCAAGAATTCGTCAAGGAAGGAACTCCCTATGATATGAAAAATCCGAGACACCGTCCCGGATTTTCACTTTTACTTTATTTCCTTCGAACAAGGCTACTCTTCACATCCACATGTAGTTCCCTGAGCATAGGGATTATATCCTCTGCGCAAATCATCACCATAGAATTCATTCATCTGTCTGTTATCAAAGCGCTGCTCCGGACGTGACCCTCTATCATCTTCACAAGGCTTTTTGTCCGGAATATCCTCACTGCATCCCCATGTACTGCCTCTGTTGCCCGAAACATTTCCACGGCCTGTATCATTGCAGCCTGCATTACCTCTACGTACGTCATCATTTCGTCCGCAAGGTTTCCGGTTCCAATCCGTATCGCCGCCCACACCATTATTATTGCCACAGCAACAAAGTAAAAGTAATAAAATAAGACAATTCATATTTTTCAACTCCTTTATGATATGCTTTATTTTATGTGCCATCTCATAAAGGGTTACTTTTTCAATGTTTAATTTAAGACCTTTTTTCTAATGTAAGCGAATGTTTCTGCTTCTCCCTTTTCCGCAAGCATATGAAGAAGCTTCTCTAATAGCACCTTTGTCTTCTCATGGAGCGGTGCCGGATCCTTGCCTTTCAGATAATATTCGAGAGGTGCCCGGTCTGTATAATTTCCTTTACGGTATACTTTACACGCTGCAATACGATCCATCAGCATCTCTACAATATAGCGATTAGGCATAGGCGCCGGTGCCATGCCTCCGGCAATATTCTTCGTACTATAGTCAAGCCAGTATTCATAGTGGTGTTTATTTCTTCCCTTATGATGGAGCCAAGCGCTGGAATATCCGATATTTTCCCGCTCCGCATTGTTCGGGCTTCTATCCCCTTGATAATATTTCGCCCCTACAAGGAATTCTGTGAGGCTATACTTGGACAAGTCATGAACCAATCCCTGCCAATAAAGGCCCACTCGAAAGCAGCCTTTCATCACAAGATATCTATGATAAGTAATTGTTTTAAAATGCTTCCATATTTTCATAATTCTAACTGCCTTTTTTGATGTGACGTCCTTTCTTTTGTCTTGAAATGTAAATATGAACTGTACGCGGAGGTACTTCGATGCGCGGTCTTGCTCCTCCCTGTATCTGCATTTCTTCTTCTATTTTATTGCTGGTTTCGCTCGTATCCGTAAGCAGACACCATTCCATATCTTTGGGTAGCTTCGGAAGCGCGAAAGTGCTGGGAAGCCAATACATATTATAGGCGATATAAAAGAAATTGTCATCTTTTTTTTCCGCAGTTTTCCCATAGAATCCGCAGTACATCACTCCTGCATAACGGCTGTGACCTCCGAAATCCGGCCGCCACGCTTCTTCTCCATGGTAAGAAATATCGGGATAGCCGCAGCCCATCGTATCGAGAATCTTAAATTCCTTCTCATTGCGAAGCACCGGATGTTGCCTTCTCAACGCAATCAGTTCCTTCATATAAGAAAAAATTTTCTTCCCCATTCCGGTCATATTCCATTTTATAAAACCAATCTCATTATCCTGACAATAGGGATTATTGTTCCCATATCTCGTATTCCCCAGCTCATCTCCACTATAAATAAGCGGAGTTCCCTGGGCCGAAAAAAGCATAACAAGCGCATTTTTTATCTGTCTGAGGCGAAGCTCCTGAACTGTCTTCTTTCTCGTAATTCCCTCGACACCACAATTCCATGTGAAGTTATAATCATTCCCATCCTCATTGTCTTCCCCATTGTCTTCATTATGCTTCCTATCGTAGGAAACCATATCGGTCAACGTAAACCCGTAATAATTCGTCACATAATTAATGATACCGTGACGAGAAGGGTTCTGACGCTGTAACTCCATAAAATAGGAAAGAGCATTATCATCACCCTTTAAGAAACGCCGTGCCGCATACATATAATCATCCTTATAAATGGCAAGATTTTTATATGCCGGTTCCTGTGTTCCATAAATATCATCGAAAGGAAAATAATCATAGAATATCTTAGTCTCGCAAAGTAAAGGATCTGTGGCTATAACATGAAGCGGAATTCTCTCCCCCTTTAGATGTACGCCATCAATGTGATATTCCAACACCCAATATTTGATGGCATCCAGAATAAGTCCCGGCTTTACAGATTTCGGAAAATAGAATTGTAGAATCACTTCTATTCCATTCCGGTGCAGCTCCTTTACCATATCCTTTACTTCTATGGAAGCATCCTTATGAAAACTAAATGCTGCTTTGGGAGCAAAATAATAGCCTTCTATATATCCCCAGCAATTATATCGTTCTTCTTTTCGGAGCCTTCTTCTTTCAAGCCTTCCATAGGAAGGGCAAGTCTTTGTATCGCTTCTTCCATTGTAGCTGCCTGAGAAGAATAGACACGCTCCTCTTTACTTCTCACCTCATTAAATTCATAAGCAGGCATTAGTTCCACCGCCGTAATGCCGAGTTCTTTTAAATGAGGAATTTTTTCTATAAGGCCCTGATAAGTTCCTTTATGAGCGATTCCCGATGACCTATGCTTCGTGAAGGCCCGCACATTCAAACAGTACAAGATGCTGTTTGAATAAGGAATCTTCAAAGAACATCTTCCTCCCAGTCATAAGAATCTATGAGAAATCCACCTCTGAGCACCTCATCACAAGTTCCCCATTTAGAATGGCCACAGATGACTTTGGCATAGGGATCTGTAACAATACGTCCTCCATCATAAAAATTATACTCATATCTTTTAGCATCCAGGTTTTTAATTACCATACAAAATATAGAGCCGAATTTATTTATCCTGTCAAAAGGAATTCTCGTCTCTTCTTTTACATTTTTATCGTACAAAATGTTTCACACTCCATCTCACTTTTCATAGCAACCGAAAAATAAGTACGATTATTCTCTATTGTCACTCCTAACGGATACGGTCTGCCTATTGCATTTCTGTCAATTGTATACATATTTTCCTCCATCCGCTAATATCCGCATTTTTCTGCATATTCTGCCTGTGTCATTTTTAAAGTATATCATAAAAAATTTTTTATGTGTAAAAATACGGAAAAAATTATTGATTAATGTTTGGTGCACTAGTACAATAAAGACATATAACATGCTATCAATGTTAATAAAATCTGAACTACCGGAAAAGAAAGGAGTTTTTATGGAAAAAGAACGGAACAGCCAGGTAGAAGGCGAAGAATTTGATGATGAGGAAATAACTGTCGAACTAGACTTAGAAGACGGTTCCCATGTTGTCTGTGCGGTTATTACAATTCTTGAAGTGCAGGAAAAAGATTATATTGTTCTTTTACCGTTAGATGAAAACGGAAAGAATACAGATGGAGAAGTATGGTTCTATCGTTACATCGAAGATAAGGATGATGAAAATGCAGAACCGGAACTTTCATTCATTGAATCCGATGAAGAATATGAAATTGTTGCCGATGCATTTGATGAATATTTGGACAATGTAGAATTTGATGAAGTTGTAGAATAATATAAATTTCCCATAGAATAAAAAGACTTTTTACGAGCAGTTCAGTTCATTTGCCGTCAAGAGTCTTTTTTAATTTGACGATAAATGCCGATGGCTCGTTGCAATATAGAATTTCAAGATGTTCCTTGGCTCTTGTCATAGCCACATAAAGAAGCCTTCGCTCCTCTTCTATTTCCTCCGGTTTTATCGCTCGTTTCCCGGGCATCTTCCCTTCTCCGATATCCAGAAGATAGACATTATTATATTCCAATCCTTTGGAAACATGCATCGTCAGAAGCTGAACACCTTCCCTTTGTTCCGGTTCTTTCCCTGCCCGTTCCATCAGCGATACATATTCATCGATCGCCTCTTTCCATGCAGAAAAACTACGATATTTTATCGCTTCCTTTTGCAGTTCCTGTAAGATTTCTTCCATTTCTTTTCTCTCTTCTTTGTCTTTGCCTTCACATATGTACTTTTTATAATCCATATTCTTGCAAATATAATCGATAGCAAGATAAGGGCGGAGCGAAGAAATTCTCTTAAGATCCCTCCATAATTGCTTTACAGTCTCTTGCATTCCCATATTGGAGTGCGAAGAGCTTCCCAAGCCTTTATAATAATCGAGTAATAATTGCTCCGTTATCAGTGGATCGGGAATTGCTTGTCTGCTAATATACCTGGATGGCTTATTCATGAAACGAAGGAAATCACTCCGATTTCCACCCTTTTTACCCCCTATAAAAACATCCCTGGCAAAAGAAAGAACCGCTATCATATCTTTCGCCACCGCATGCTGAAAGAGATGCGTTCCTCTCTCTTTCATATGAAAAGGAATCCGAAGGGAGGCTAGCGTTCGGGATAAAGCACCAACCTCTGCATTGGTGCGATAAATAATTGCACTTTGAGTAAGTTCTTCTATTGTTTTACCTCGCAATTGACCGGAAAGATAGGCAAGCTCCTCTTCTCTCGTAGAAAAAGAAATGATGCTAACCGTGCCTCCCTCGGCCTTATTTGCTTTCAGCTCCTTCAAAAACGTTCCTTATTACCATTAATGACCATTCCTGCAGCTTCTACAATATGAGGACCACTTCGGTAGTTGATAGTAAGCGTTAACTGTGAAGCCTGTGCATAGTCTTCCATAAACTGCTTCATAATACCGGGACCTGCACCGCGAAACCCATAAATTGATTGGTCATCATCTCCCACTACAAACAAATTATTCTGAGGAAGTGCAAGTCGGCATAAAATACGGTACTGCATAGGGGAAATATCCTGGAATTCGTCGACTAAAATATGAGTAAAAGTATTCTGCCAAAAGGAAAGGATTTCAGGTCTTTCTTCTAACAGTTTATCACATAAAAGAATCATATCATCGAAGTCAATTTTATTCTCCTCTCTCATCATACGACAATATTCGTTATAGATAAATGGAAATTGTTCCTTTATCTTTTCTTCAAAATCATAAAAGAAACTTACACTCTCCATATCTTCAGAACATCCGCCATTTATTTTAATATGAGCGATACTTTTAATCAGTTCGTTACATAGTTCTGCGTTTTCTGCTTCTCCACTTTTTATTTCACGCAAAATATGGTTGATATAGTTTCGCTTTTCCTTGAGGGTAATTATTCTCAGGCCTGAATAGCCCGATTGTTTGAGAATATGATAATAGATCGCATGAAAAGTACCGAAACGGACTTCGGGATAAGCCTGCTGTGTCAGAGCAGAAAAACGTTCCTTCATCTCCATTGCCGCTGCTTTTGTAAATGTAATCACAAGAATATGATCGGGAGATATCCCATGATGCCGAATCAGATGACGAATTCGACGGATAGTAAGATATGTTTTGCCGCTCCCCGGCCCTGCAAGAACTTGCAGGGGACCGGAAGCGTGCTCTATTGCTAAGGTCTGCGCCTTATTTTCATTTGCTGCCAGCATCTTTTAACAGCTCAATACCTTTCTGAATCCGACGGATGGACTCCTCTTTCCCGAGAATCTCCATAATCTCCGTCGCTCCGGCAGGCGTCATCTGTTTGCCGGATACCGCTGTTCGAATCGGCCACATCGCATAACCGTTTTTACAGCCCTTTTTCTCCACATAAGAAACAAGCATCTGGTAGAGAGAATCGTTATTGAAAGCTTCCTGCTCTTCAACAAGGGGAAGCAGTTCTTCCAATACTTCCAGCGATGATTCCTCTGTTGTTTTCATTTTCTTATGAATATACATAGAAGTATCGTAGGCTGGCAACTCTTCGAAAAAGTCTATCATTCCTTCGATATCGGGAAATACTTCAATTCTCGTTTTTACCATCTCAGCAATCTTTTTAAATCCAGGCTCTTCTTAATGACCTTCTTCAAATATGGCTCCGCCATCTGATAAAACCTGTCGAAGTCCATTGCTTTCATATATTCGCCATTCATCCACTTTAACTTCGTATAGTCGAACACGGCAGGGGATTTGGATAGATGCTTATAGTCAAATACCCGAATCAAATCCTCTAACGAGAATATTTCCTCTGTACCTTCCGGACTCCATCCGAGCAACGCAACGAAGTTAACGATTGCTTCCGATAAGAATCCTTGTTCTACCAAATCTTCATACGAAGAGTGACCGCTGCGTTTGGACAGCTTATGATGGTCCTCATCGGTAATAAGCGGACAGTGTACATAAACAGGCACTTCCCAGCCAAACGCCTCATAAAGACGGTTATATTTCGGAGAAGAAGAAAGATATTCATTTCCTCTTACTACGTGTGTAATTCCCATCAAGTGATCATCCACAACGTTAGCGAAATTGTAAGTCGGGTAGCCGTCGGACTTAATGAGTATCATATCATCAAGTTCCGTATTATCTACGGTAATATCTCCATATATTTCATCATGAAAGGTCGTTGTTCCTTCCGTGGGATTGTTCTGCCTGATAACATAGGGAATTCCTGATTTGAGCTTCCCTTCCGCTTCTTCTTTGGATAAATGTAAGCAGTGTTTATCATATATATTAATCTCTTTACCGGCTACAGTCTGGGTTAAAGAAGAAAGTCTTTCCTTATCACAAAAGCAATAATAGGCCTCTCCTCTTTCAATTAGCAGCTTCGCATATTCCAGATAAATTCCTTGTGCCTGACGTTCGCTCTGAACATAAGGACCTACTCCCTTATCCTTATCAGGGCCTTCATCGTGAATCAGTCCCGTCTTTTCCATCGTACGGTAGATGATTTCCACTGCGCCTTCCACATAACGTTCCTGATCAGTATCCTCAATACGAAGAAGGAAATCTCCTCCTTCATGCTTTGCAATTAAATAAGCATACAATGCTGTCCTTAAATTGCCTACATGCATGCGTCCTGTAGGACTCGGCGCATATCTCGTTCTTATTTTATCCATAATTATAATCTTGCTCCTTTACTTCTATTCTTTATCCGGTATTTTCTTCGCCGCAGCGGCCTTGAAACCGGCCACTTCTTTTGCCGCCTGCGGAATGGCAATATTCGTTCCTGCACCGGCAATACATCCGCCCGGACAAGCCATCCCCTCGATCAGGCAGCCATTTTTCTTGCCTGCTTTCGCCAGCATCAACATCTTTTTACATTCTGTAAGACTTTCTGCATGTTCAATCTTAACTTCTGTATCAGGATAATACTCACGAATACATTCCTCGATGGCACTTGCCACGCCGCCGGCCACACCATATCCACGTCCGGCTCCTGTAGCATCTTCCATCTTATCCATTTCGCTGAATTCATTCAAATCAATGCCCTTCGCTTCGAACATTCCGGCAAGTTCTTCAAAGGTAATAACAAAATCCACATCAGAACGTACCGTTCTTCTGGAAGCCTCCAGTTTCTTAGATGCACAAGGTCCAATGAAGACAACGCTGGCATCGGGATGATCTTCTTTTATCTTTCTGGCTGTGGCTACCATAGGCGTCAGCGCATTTGATATTTTATCAATGGTCTCAGGGAAGAACTTCTTGGCCAACATTGACCATGATGGACAACATGAAGTTAACAGAAAAGGAAGCTCTCCCGTTGCTACTTCATGCACATAGTGCTCTGCTTCTGCCATCGCTCCCATATCGGCACCGATAGCCGTCTCATAAATATCATAAAATCCCAGTTCCTTTAAGGATGCCTTAATTCTATCAGGCGATACCTTCGGCCCGAACTGTCCCACAAAAGCAGGTGCTACCTGAGCTACAATCTTTCTACCGGACTGCATCGCACGAATTAATTGAAAAATCTGTGATTTATCGGCAATAGCACCGAAAGGACAGCTTACCATACACTGTCCGCAGGAAACGCACAAATCGTTATCGATGAGCGCTCTTCCTCTATAGTCATTTTTAATTGCATTCACTCCACAGGCATCGAGACAAGGTCTCGTCTGATGAGAAATCGCATCATAAGGGCATACTGCCTTGCATTTACCGCATTTAATACATTTCTCCTGATCGATTACAGACTTACCATTCCTCATGGATACCGCTTCCTTGGGGCATACCTCCCGGCAAGGATGAGCGAGACAACCCATGCACTTATCCGTTACTTCATAACGATTCTCCGGGCAGGCGTTACAAGCAGAAGGAATCACCTGCATTAACGGAGGTTCATAATATTTCTCATCGATATCGCTTTCTGCCAATCCCTGTGTTACGTGAACCGGTGCATCCTCCGGACGAAGCGAAAGTCCCATCGCCAACCGGATCATCTCTCTTACTACCGCACGTTCCCTATAAACATTTCCATATGGGGATTCATCATAATCCACAATCTTGTAAGGCAACGCCTCCACATCATTAATTAAATCCGTTGAATGATAGGCTAAATTAGAAACCTCCTTGAATATGCGTCTTCTGATTTTTCGGACTTGCGTATCGATACCTCTCATAACGTTCTCCTTATCCTCAAACGGGAAATTCCCGCATCTCATATAACAATTAAAACAATATTGTTAACATTTTATCATTATCAGCATGTACTATTTTTACATAAACCCCCGAGGAAATCAAGGCATTTTTTCTCTTTTTATGATATTTTTGTCTTGTTTTCTTATGATTTATTGTACTATTCCGAATGTTCGATAAATATGCATATATACAAACACGTCAAGAAGTACCTGTCATATAATGTATCAAATATATTCTAATTTAATGAAGGGAGTTTTATGCAGGACTATAATTTTAATGAATATTTTGACCGCTTTCCTGTAGCTATGGCATATGTGCCCTGGCAGCATTTAACTCAAATCTACGAGGACTTGGATAAAGCTTATTGTCTTGGAACCATTTTCCCGGAACTGACAAAACCTTTCACGGGAAGGAGATGCGTAAAATGAATCAAAAAATGAGTGCAGAGCAGGAAAATATGCTGCATAATATCGGCGTTATCGATTTCGTTACGGTAGAAATGACGCTGTATCTTGACACTCACCCAATGGACAGAGAGGCCATGGAATATTTTAACCATTATATGCGCATAAAAACCAGATGATGCGTGATTATGCAAACAAATACGGACCTCTTTCTCTTTCTGTCGCAGACACAAGCTGTAAAGAGTGGAAATGGGCAGTGCAACCGATGCCTTGGGAAGGAGGATGTTAGTAAATGTGGAATTATGAAAAACGATTGCAGTTTCCTGTGAAAATCACCCAAATTTCAATGCAAAACTTGCCCAAGTAATCATGAGCCAGTTTGGCGGTCCCGATGGCGAGCTGAGTGCATCCATGCGTTATATCTCACAAAGATATGCGATGCCTTACAACGAGGTCGCTGCCCTGTTAACTGATATAGGAACAGAGGAACTGGCACATCTCGAGATGGTATCTACTATCGTACACCAATTAACGAGAAATCTCTCTATGGAAGAAATTGAGAATTCCGGCTTCGCTAATTATTATGTGGATCATACCGTAGGAATATGGCCCATGGCGGCGGGAGGTATTCCTTTCAACTCTTGTGAATTCCAGTCAAAAGGTGATCCCATCACTGATTTAGTGGAAGATATGGCTGCAGAACAAAAGGCCAGATCGACCTATGATAACATTTTACGACTGATTCATGACCATGACGTAGCCGAACCGATTCGCTTCCTTCGCGCCAGGGAGATTGTACATTTCCAACGGTTCGGAGAAGCTTTGAGAATTGTCCAGGATAAGCTGGATTCCAAGAACTTCTATGCCTTCAATCCTGCCTTTGACCGGTGTCCGAAATAACCGCAATTCTTGTTATACGCAAAAAGGTCGCGAGTTATTTCTTATAGAATAAAAAACGGATTTCAAATCTTGTAGAATTGAAATCCGTTTTGCTGTACTTATTTTGTCCAATGAGCTAATGCAAATTATGCATTTAATCTCTTTTCTAACGCTTCAAGCTGATTGTGAAGTTCCTTCGGAAGCTCATCGCCGAACTTAGCATAATGCTCCTTAACGGACGCTACTTCGCTCAACCATTCATCTTTGTTTACCTTAAGCAGTTCTTCCATATCGTGTTCGCTTACGCCTTCAAGTCCGCTGATATCTAAAGCATCCTTTGCAGGCATGAATCCGATAGGAGTCTCTACTGCATTATCTTTTCCATTCGTTCTTTCGAAAATCCATTTCAGAACACGGCTGTTCTCGCCGAATCCAGGCCATAACCATTTGCCGTCATCATCTTTGCGGAACCAGTTAACATAGAATATTTTAGGTAATTTATCTTCGCTGGACTTCTCTCCGATTGCGAGCCAATGTTTTAAGTAGTTACATACATTGTATCCGAAGAAAGGAAGCATTGCGAAAGGATCGCGGCGAACCTGTCCGATATTGTTAGAGATAGCTGCTGCTGTAATCTCAGAACCCATGATGGAACCAAGGAATACACCATGTTTCCAATCGAAGCTTTCATGAATAAGAGGAATCGTCTTAGGACGACGTCCACCGATTAAGATAGCAGAAATCGGAACGCCTGCAGGGTCTTCCCAATCGGAAGCGATGGAAGGACACTGATAAGCCGGTGCTGTAAAACGAGCATTCGGATGAGCAGCCGGTTCCTTGGAATCCGGTGTCCAGTCATTGCCTTTCCAGTCAATAAGATGATCAGGAGCCGGTGTTCCAATGCCTTCCCACCATACATCTCCATCATCGGTAAGAGCTACGTTAGTGAAAATAGTATTCTTCTCAATGCTGTGCATAGCGTTGGGATTGGAATCGAGGGATGTACCGGGAGCTACGCCGAAGAAGCCTGCTTCCGGGTTGATCGCATATAAACGTCCGTCTGATCCGAATTTCATCCACGCAATATCATCTCCAACTGTCTCTACCTTCCATCCGGGAATTGTAGGAACGAGCATTGCAAGATTCGTCTTACCGCAAGCACTTGGGAAAGCGCCGCAAACATATTTAGTCTCCCCTTCCGGGCTTGTCAGCTTAAGGATCAGCATATGTTCTGCCAGCCAGCCTTCATCGCGTGCAATAACAGAAGCGATTCGAAGAGCAAAGCATTTTTTACCTAAAAGAGCGTTTCCGCCGTATCCGGAACCATAAGACCAGATAAGTCTTTCTTCTGGGAAGTGGCTGATATATTTCTTATCGATCGGTGCACAAGGCCATGTAGAATCTTCTTGTCCTTCTGCCAAAGGAGATCCAACGGAATGCAGACAAGGAACAAATTCACCGTCAGCGCCTAATACTTTTAATACTTCAGCACCGATACGAGTCATAATACGCATGTTGATAACTACATATGCACTATCTGTCAATTCAATTCCAATTTTGGATATCGGGGAGCCAATCGGTCCCATAGAATAAGGGATTACATACATTGTTCTGCCTTTCATGCAGCCTTTATATGCTCCCTTCATCGTTGCTTTAAGTTCATCAGGTTCTACCCAATTATTCGTAGCTCCTGCATCTTCTTTAGCCTTAGAAGCAATGAAAGTTCTATCTTCTACACGTGCTACGTCAGAAGCATCACTTCTGAACAAATAACATCCGGGACGTTTCTCCTCATTTAATTTGATTGCCATCCCGCTGTCAACCATCATCTGAAGCAGACGTTCGTTTTCTTCCGCAGAACCGTCACACCAATAAATATCATCTGGTTGACACATGTCGGCCATTTCTTTAACCCACTCTAGTAACTTCTTGTTCTCTGTCATATTAATCTCCTTTTTATAATTTTCTCCCTATTTAAGCAGTATCAGCAAAATGACTATAATTCCCGCGACTTACAATTAAATGGGAGTTTTTTTCGTTGATTATACTAAGAATAAACATACACCTCGTCTATTATAATGAAAATTCTCCAAAAATGCTATAGCTATCTTAAATTTTATGAAAATTTTAACTTTTCCGGCAAGATTTCTTGCCACGCTCTTTATAATGTAAGAGACGGCGGGCTATAAACACGGGCAGCAAGCTCTGAATCTAAAAGATATAATCCCTTAGCATCCGTTCCGAACAAATCATATTTTTTAATATTTTCTTCGGCATTCTTCTCTTCTTCGTTCTGTTCCTGAACAAACCAGTTCAAAAATTGCATCGTTCTATAATCCTTTTGTTCATGTGCAAGACCATAAATTTCATGAATTCTCTCCGTCACCTTTAATTCGTGTTCGAACGCAGCAACAGTAGGCTCTCTGAAATCGCTATAGGTCTTATTCGGAGCCTTTATATCTTTGAGTTGTATTTTCTCGCCATTATTCAACATATAATCCATGAACAGCATCGCATGGTCGCGCTCTTCCTGAGCCTGGATCTTGAACCAATTGGCAAAACCATTTAGATTGTTGTCCGCATAGTAATTGGAAATATCAAGGTATAAATATGCAGAGAATAATTCATAATTGATCTGATCCGTTATTTTCGCCGCAATTTCTTTGTTAAGCATAACACTACCTCCTGTTTTTTCTTATTATATTGGATTACTATTACCACATATATGAATTCTACCATTTCAAAAATACTTATTCAACATCTATTTCATATTTCATACTTATCTATTTATTTTTCTTCAATTGGTAATGCTGCCATGAACTTCCATTGTAATTGAATTTTTTTTATGATAATATCTGCTTGTAACATATTTGTAACATATTTGTAATATTTGCGAAATGTATCATTACATCTGATTCATTTCACAGAAATTACAGTAATTCATGAAAAAGTTCACAAAAGGAAAGTGAGGAAAAATATGAACCTATTACCAAGTTTACTTGTAGCCACTACCATAATCGGAGGAGGAAGCTTTTCTTCTAACGCCTGTCCTGATACTAGCCAGCTGCAAAATCAATTACAGAACCAACTGAATAGTAACCGCACCACACAGCAGACAATTGTAGGAAGCGCTTCCGATTTGGAATCTATTTTGAACCAATTGGGTGTTGACGCTAGTTCCATCAAGGACTGTCTGCCGGAAACGACTCAACCCGAAGCCAACGCTCCTGATATCAAGGTTCCCGGAACAGGCACGGAAACTCCTAATATTAATACTCCCGACTGCGACATAAAAGTTCCCGATACCAATACCCCCGATAGTGGTACTAAGGTTCCTGATACCAATACTCCTGACAGCGGTACTAAGAATCCAGGTACTAATACCCCTGACAGCGGTACTAAAGCTCCCGATACTAATACTCCTGACAGCGGTACTAAGAATCCGGGTACGAGTACTCCTGATAACAGCACTAAGAATCCGGGTACTAATACCCCTGATAGCGGCACTAAGAATCCAGGTACTAATACCCCTGACAGCGGTACTAAAGCTCCTGATACCAATACTCCGGGAAATGGAGGTTCTAACTCTGAAAGCAACGCTAATAAGAGCTATGTAGAGCAAGTGCTGGACCTTGTAAATGCTGAGCGTGAAAAAGCGGGACTTTCTGCCCTTACGATGAAGGATGATCTAAATGCTGCCGCATTGATCCGCGCGAAAGAAACGACCCAATCCTTCTCCCACACGAGACCGAACGGCACTTCCTTCGCTACTGTTCTTAAAGAGAATAATATCAGCTATCGAACTGCCGGTGAAAATATTGCATGGGGACAGTCCACACCTGAAGAAGTCGTAACCGCATGGATGAACTCCGAAGGACACCGCGCTAATATATTAAATAAGAGCTTCACTTCCATCGGTGTAGGTTATTATGTATCCAATAACACTCCTTATTGGTCACAGCTTTTCACAGCTTAAACGTTATAATCTAAATCAAAAAAGTTAAGTTATAATGATTAAATACTTCATAAAACAGAAAACGACCGCGCTTTTATCCCTTCAGGATAAGAACGGTCGTTTTCTGTTTTCTATATCACTGCTATTTTTCTATCTCGTTTCTCCCATAAAGAAAAGTGCTATCGTTCCCGGACCTGCATGGGCACCTACTGTCGGACCTATATGGTTAATCATGAAATTGTCAATTCCAAATCTCGCCTTGACCTCATCCCGGACAAACTCCGCATCCTCCAATGAATCTCCATGACTAATAAAAATAATATCATTCTCATCCCGATATTTTCCAATCTTTTCTTCCATAAAATCTACCAATGCATTCAGAGACTTTTTACGTCCTCTCACTTTGGAAATCGGAATTAGATGACCTTCATCATCCACATGAAGCACCGGCTTTACTCCTACAATCGTTCCAACGACTGCCGCCGCCTTGCTTACGCGCCCACCGCGGTATAAATGATTCAAATCATCCACTGTAAAAATATGTACCAGGTGAGGAATATTTTCCTCTACCCAGGCAACTGTCTCCTCCATGGATTTTCCGTTCTTCTTTAGTTGTACCGCTTTGTCAACGAGAAGTCCTTCACCCATCGATGCACACTTCGTATCCACCACGGTAATCTTGCAGCCGGGATTATCTTCCATCACCATTTCTGCCGCAAGACAAGCACTGCTATACGTCCCGCTCAGTCCCGAGGAAAAGCATAAATACAATAATTCCTTCGTTTCTTTTAAATATTCCTCAAAATATTCTTTACACTCTTCGGGATTCACTTGAGAAGTCATTGTCATGTTCCCCTGACGCATCAACTCGTAAAATTCCTTCCAATCAAGTTCATGCCCCTTACCGTAAGTTTCTCCCTTAATAGTATAATTAAAAACCATCAGGCCCAAATTGTTTTCTTCAATATAGCTTAATGGCAAATCTGCCGTAGTATTTGTTATAATTTTAAAATCTGCCAAGCACCTTTCCTCCTTATCTTTTCCATTTTCACTATTTTACCATTCCTCTCAGAAAAATTCAATTTATTGTTTTTCAGAATGAGGAAGTCGATAACGTAATATTCTTTTTCCTAATTGTTTAAGATTAAATGGAACGAGAGGATACGCATAGCTCTTTCCTGAAATAGTTTTATTCGATAAAATTGACACTATACAAACAATAATTGCTGCAATATATCCGTAAATACCAAAAAGTTGTGTCAAGATCAGATTTAATATCCTCATAAATTTAAGCGCATAGCTCAACTCATAGTTAGGCTGCGTATAGCCGGCAATTGCTACAAACGCCATATATAGCATTACTTCACTATTAAACCAACCGCTATTTACTGAAAATTCTCCTAAGACAAGTGCCGCCATAATACTAAGAGGTGTGCTTAACATATTGGGCGTATTGACCGCTGCAAGACGCAAGCCGTCTATCGCAAGCTCTAATATAAGAAATTGCCAGATTAAAGGAACGTTACTTACCTCTTTTACCGAAATAAATTGAAAACTATCCGGTACCCAAGTAGGATTGTTCATCAGCAGAAGGAAGGTGGGCGTCACAAAATAAGTTAAGAGCGCAATAATAAGGCGCGTTAAGCGAAGATAAGAACCGGTAATCGGAGGGAAATAATAGTCATCCGCCTCTTCTATCACATCAAAAATAGAAGTTGGAGTAATCATAGCTGATGGAGAATTATCCACTAAAATAACAATATCTCCTTCCAAAATCTGTGCAGCCGCAGTATCGGGCCGCTCTGTAAATTTAAACTTGGGAAAAGGATTGAACCACTTCTTATCATATAGACATTCCGCCAAGCTTTCCTGATTCATAGTCAATGCATCCACATGAATTCTACGAATTTTCTCCTGTAATTCATTCAGGAAATCCTTATCCACTCTGGAAGCCATATAACAAAGCACGATATCCGTCTTTGAAGCCTCTCCTGCAGAAAAACCTCCATGCGAAGATCCGTACTTCTAATGCGTCTTCGAATCAAAGCAGTATTAAAAATTATAGTTTCCACAAATCCATCCTTAGAACCTCTCAGGGATTTATCCTTTTCCGGCTCCGATACACTTCTTGCAGGATAAGTTCTCGAGTCGATCAACAAGCATTGATCATAGCCATCTATCATAATGACAAAGACACCTGACATAATAAAATAAATGATTTGCTCCCACTCATCCACTAAGTTCACTTCCACATATGGTATGTTCTTCTTTGACATCCCATGGGCATCCTCAGCCATATCTTCCGGCTTTAAGGACATGAAATGCTGCAGCAGCTTCTGCATCAGCTCATCTTTACAAAACCGTCAATAAAATAAAGACAAGCGCTTCTTCCGCCTATTTGTATTACCCGGTATACCATATCAAAGTTCTCCGGTATTCCCAATTCTTTATTTAAGTATGCCATATTCTCTTCAAGGGAAGCGGATATTGTCCCTTTTTTGATTTGTTCTCCTCCGCTTCTTGTTCCCTTTGACTCTGTCTCCATAAAAAAGCTCCTTCCATTTCATCATAAAATGTGCATGAATTATAATCACATTCTATTATGTCTTGGAAAGAGCTTTTATACAAATTCTCTGTCTTTGAATACCTTATTGTTTCCTGTACTGCCGATTCCGCCTCTATCTTCATTTCAAGAGATTCCATTTCTTCGAAATGCACTATTGGCTGATTTTCTACGATACGAAACTGACAAATTCTTTCATTTACTGAAATATGTGTATCTCTAAGAGCATATGCGGGCATAAACCATTGATCATTATCTCCGCAATAGGAGCAGTCAACTACACCCTGATGATTGGTCTGAATAATACCAAAATTTTTAAAAGTGCTGCTCCTTGGTACAATGTGTGCTTCATAACCTTTCGGAAGTTCCATTGCCACACCGAGGGGAATTAACTTGAATTCCCCCGCCTTTAAGTCTACAGCCTGAGCGGCACGTAGATCAATCCAATCGGATTTTCCCTCAATATAAGTTAATTTGTCAATTTCATCCGTAAAATATTTAATTTTTATCGTTTTCACGCATTTATTCTCCTGTCGTTCTTTTGTCTGTTCCTTAGCTGGAATAGTTTTCACAGTGAAGGACCGGGATGTTCGCATCTTCCTTCAACAAACTGCGCTTCACATCGATTACTCTCTGGTTGCTGCTCCCCTTCCACAGAAGCTTAGGATCTTTTAACTCTACCTTGAACTCGCCGTCCACAAGCACATCCACAAACTGAAGAAGCGGATAGTGATAGATATCCTCCCACGAATCTCCGGTATAGAGCCAGATAGTTTTCGTCGGATATTTCTCCTTAATCTCCTTCATGAATTCGCGTACATCCGAGCGGTTGGCCACATGCAACGGATCGCCTCCTGAAAAAGTAATACCGGAAATATAGGATTTGTCCAACTGCTCGAAGATTTCTTTTTTTGCATTGTCATCGAAAAGCAGCCCTCCATCCGGATCCCAAGTAACAGAATTGTGGCATTCCCTGCAACAGTGCGCACAGCCAGAGACCCATAAAACGACCCGAAGACCGTCCCCATTCAGCATATCGTCCTTGGTTATATTATGATATCTCATTTATATTTACTTTCCTAAAGTATGTAACTTTCGGTCACATGCAATTACATACTCTTCCTTTCCGCAATTTCTGCCATTTTCGCATCGTTAAGTCTTGTATCTCCATGCACACGAGAATAGGACAAGTAACCGTTCATACGGTCAATCTTCGTCAGATTTTTGCTTCCGCAATTAGGGCATACATCCATTTCCAGCTCCTGATGACCACAGTCATCACAATACGCTAAGGACAAGTTCACCCCTTCATAGAAGCCCATATCCATGGCTCTTCGAATCAACGTCTTAATGGCTTCCATATTGTAATCGATCGGATATTTCACATATTGAATTTTGCCGCCATTGGTCAATTCCCAGAATCGGTATTCCAAATCTTGCTTTTCAATCGGCGTAATATCTTCCGTCACATGGCAATGGAAACTGTTGGAAACATATTCCTTATCCGATACCCCTTCCACAATACCGTATTTTGCACGGAACTGCTTTACCTGCAGACCGCATAAGTTTTCTGCCGGCGTGCCATATACCGCATACAGATTGCCATCCGCCTGCTTGTATTCCATCACTCTCTTTATTGATGTGTTCTAATACTTCAAGAGCAAATTGACCATCCTCTACCAGCGATTTTCCATTGTACAGTTCCTGCAATTCATTGAATGCCGTAATTCCGAAGCTTGCTGTTGCCGCTTTTAAAATAGGCTTAATTTTATCTGAAAGCTTCAAATTACCGCCGAGGAATCCTCCTTCACAATATGCCAGAGGATTGGTAGAGGCTCTCATTTCTCCCAAATAGGCATAGGTACGCCTATGGAGCTGACGAATCAGATTCAAATAGTAATCTAATACCTCATAGAAATCTCTACTTTCCTGCCTTGCTTTAGCGAGAATCATCGGAAGGTGCAAAGATACTGCACCGATATTGAAACGGCCTACGAATATAGGGAGTATCCTTATCATCCGCAGGATTCATTCCCCCCCTTTCATACCAAGGAGATAAAAAGGCACGGCAACCCATAGGTGAAATCACTTTATTATATTGCTTATACATGCTGGCAATATACCCTTTTCCGGTGAGGCTCAGCCAATCAGGATACATTGTCTTAGCGGAACATCTTACGCCTGCTTCAAAAACATCCTCGAGTTCCTTGCCCGGTCCATGAAGGTTCTCATCATATAAAAATACGATCTTAGGGAACAGTACCGGCTTCTTACGCCCTTCTTCCCCTGCCCTTTTCTTCTTACATCCAATAAACAGATTGTCGCCAGTTTAGCAAAACGTCCCGTACCGATACCTGCAGTTACCGTAATGAAAGGATAATCACCACGGCTGCTCGCTACGGTATTAAATTTATATTCCCATCCCTGAAATCCTTGTTCGAATTCGCGCAACACATCCGCATTCGCTTCTTCCATAGCCTTTTCTTCACTAATACCAAGTCTTTGATATTTCTCTAAGCTATTTTTATAAGTTTTCTCCGCATAGGGTTCTAAAATCTTATCGACTTCCGGTACCGTGAAACCGCCATACTGCTGGCTGGCCGCGCTCAATACGATATCACCAATAACATCGAACGCCACGTCCAGAGACTTAGGCTCGTTATACCATATATTTCCCATCTCGAAGCCGCCGGTCAGAACATTAGCCACATCGAAAAGACAACAATTCATCGTATCACGGCGAGCCGACATATCATGGACGTAAATATAACCATCGCGGCATGCCTGGATCTCCTCCGTCGTCATAAAGAACTTCTGATACAATTCCTTATTGAACTGATTGAAAATAAGACTTCTCTTAGTGGATACAAGAGCACTATCCGTATTAGCATTCTCCTTGTCTCCCACATACATAATGGATTGGCTCTTCTTATATACATCGTCCATCATGCGCACGAAATCCTGCTTATAATTGCGGTAATCACGGTAACTCTTGGCAACGATCGGCTTAATATCTTCCAAAGCCTTCTCCACGATATTATGCATAATCGGAATCGGGATTTCATCCTGTCCCAACCCCATTACTTTATCCACCACATATTTACAAATATGCTGCTTTTCTTCTTCCGTAAACTTCGTCAATGCACGGTATGCACTTTTACCTACTGCATCCACTACCTTCTGTACGTTGAATGCTTCCAGGCTTCCGTCTTTTTTAATGACTTTTACTTCTCTTGGCGGCTTAAATGCTTCGCCATAATCAAATTCCACTACAACATCCCTGTCCATATTAATCACCATCCCTTTCCCTTCATTTAATGATAAAAATACGCATAGCGTGTGTCGAATAACAAACACACCCGCAATGCGTATACACATTCGTTTTATCATATATAAATACTATATATTGTAACAAACATGTAAAATCATTCAACATTTTGTGGTATCCATAGTATAGAATATTAAACAGTTTGTGTCAATAAGAGGCTGGTATAAAAACGCACCAAAAAATTCATCCATATTTTTACAGTTTATTACAATTATAAAATTGTTTTGATTTCTTGTAAATTTCTGATCTCATAATCAATTTTTATATCGGAATTATTCTTAAAGCCATTCGGATTATACCAGCAAGTTGTAATTCCGGCCTGATTGCCGCCCAACATATCGCTGCTTAAGGAATCACCTACAATAATCGTTTGCTCCAATCTAAAATCAGGAATACGTGAGAAACAATAATCAAAGTATTCTTTCTGCGGCTTAGGTACTCCGATCTCTTCCGATACGAAGATATCTTCGACGAGTTGATCAAATCCGGATAAACCCAACTTCTTCCTCTGTGTATAAGAAATCCCATTCGTAACAAGATATTGCCGATAACGTCCCTTTAAGCTCTTTAATAACTCATAAGAATCATCCTGAAAGTAATATACACTTCCTAAAGCATCAGCATATTTTTCTTGAAATACTTCCGGATTTATATTCTTTATCCCAACTTTATCGAACAAAGTACAAAAGCGTTCTATGAGCGCATCTTTTTGGCGATTTCCCCCTTTTCAATACGTTTCCAAAAGCTTTCATTAATTCCTGAATATAATTCGATTATTTCTTCCGTAGCTGTCAAATTCAAATTGCTCAAAACAATGTGCAACTGCATAGCTTTCCGACTTTTTGAAATCGAGCAGAGTCTGATCCACATCCCATAATATAATCTTAAATGTTCCCATATTGACCCCTTTTTCTTCCTTAATCTCCATGCAAATTTCCATACAAAAAGGCGTTCATACTTGAACACCCTTAAGCATTTCACTCCTGTGCGCGCCCCTTGTCCTTCATTTCTGAACTCTTCTTCCATTTCACTCCGAGAATACATGCCACAATCACTAATATCGTAATTATTACAACCACAAAAGATAGGATAAGAAAGCATTCATGAATAAAATCAAATTTGTCATCCCAAGCCTCCTCGTTCAAATACGTCTGTCCATCTGTCCTTTATCATACCATTTCCTGTACATAATCGTCAAGCAGTTCACTTCCATCAGCTGCCGTTGTCGCCAGCATATCACACCGTTCGTTTTCCGGATGGCCATCATGCCCCTTTACCCATGTAAAGGTCACCAGGTGCTGTCCTTTTGCTGCCAATAAGCGCTTCCATAGATCTATATTCTTCACCGGTTTATTTGTACTTGTCTTCCAGTTCTTCTTAAGCCAGCCATCAATCCAGTGCTGGTTAAAGGCATCAGTTACATATTTGGAATCAGAGATAACCTCTACCTCACAAGGTTTAGTGAGTGCCTCCAGGCCGATAATAACTGCCATTAGCTCCATTCGGTTATTCGTCGTTTTCTTATATCCTGCCGAATATTCCTCTCATGCAGCATTCCTTTTGCATCAATATATTGCAATACCGTTCCATAGCCTCCAGGTCCTTCCTGGATTCCCCTTGCTGCTCCGTCCGTATAAATTGTTACCTTCATTCTTTCTATTTCCTTGCTCTTTATTTTGTCCACACACCACTTTGTAAAAAGTGTTCTGCCAAATTCTTCTGCATCCAGAATAATATTCTCTTCATATCCCATAACGCGCAAAAA
Source organism: Kineothrix sp. MB12-C1 (assembly GCF_030863805.1). Classification (NCBI taxonomy): domain Bacteria; kingdom Bacillati; phylum Bacillota; class Clostridia; order Lachnospirales; family Lachnospiraceae; genus Kineothrix; species Kineothrix sp. MB12-C1. Next base: position 12,384 of record NZ_CP132957.1, on the reverse strand, counting down.
GCTTGATAGCATTTCTTGTTGTCGCCCGTCCTTCCATCAGACGATAGTTGAACACTACGTCATCCTCTTATTTCTTCTTCAAAGTGGAAGTTGTTATATTTCTCTTCCAAAAGATAAGTTAATTGATATCGTGAGTTGCCGCAAAACAAAATGACATTGTCTTTGGAAAGGCTTTTTAAAATCTGAGTGGATGCCGCAATACGCTCCACCGTGTTCGTTCCCCGCAGTACCTCATCTACAAAACAAAGTATTTGATGATTTCTTGTTCTGCCGCTTGATTCAGAATTCTCTTCAATGACTTTAATTTCAACAATATAATAGCTGTCCCCCGCCGGCCAGGTCATCCTTAAGTGACATGGAAGAAAGGACGCGGCATAGAGTCCCCCTATAGAATAATCCGCAAGGCAAGTATGAATGGTCTGCGCTAAAATGGCATTGATCGCCACCGTCCTTAAAAAGGGTTGACTTACCGGGAAGCGTTAGATCCTGTAAGCAGTACGCCCCGCTTCCGTATCAATTTACTGTTTTTAACCGGATGTTCAATTAACGGATGATACACATTCTCCAATCCTGAAGTGTCCTTTCCTCCGTTAGTTCCGGCAAACAGTAAGAGGACAAAGATGCGCGGTATGCACCGATGGCAATCACCGCCTCCATATAATCCGCTAATACAAGAGAAAGTTGCTAGCAACGGTCGATTTATTTCCTTTATTTTTCCTTACTTCTGCCAGCATATTATTGAACTCTTTATCAAAATCTGAAATGAAAGGTCATACGTATATAATCGAGCAGAAGCTCAATCGGATTATTGGATGCATTCTCATTCTTGCCGGGCGACATAATAATATAAGAACCGGCTTGAAATTTATTCATCCTCTTAAGGCAGTTTTTCAATTCCTCAAACTCCCCTCGAACCTCTTCCTGCGCATCGGCAGCTTACTCATTACGTTTTGCACTTCGCAGCAATCTCAGAATATAGCTGAAGCTTATAATATAAGGTGTCAATTTCACCCTTTACCCTAAAATAAGTGATAATATTCCAGAACAAAATAACAGTCAGTAAAAGAAAGTGACACCCTACAGGAACTGACGCAAACTATCAATACTATAGAAGCTAAGAGTGAGCAGGTTCCCGAGATAATGAGTAGTATTTTTCCTCTCCCCGAGAAGCTCTAAATGGTCCAAATAGCTTCATAAATAGAATACTTTTCCAGTCTTTCCCGCCTCTGCAAAAAATATCTGCATTGTATTCGGCCTTCTTTATTCTCCATGAAAATGCGTACGTGCTTCCTTCCATCCGCTTAAGCTCTCCTACTTTTTGCCCTTCGGACTGCGCAGAAGATAATATAAATATTCCTCCCCTGCCGCAGAATAAGCGTAGTTCATTTGTCGGAACACGGCATCCATATTTAAATCATTCCACGTAATATCACTTCGATCCAAAAGTCTTCCTTACCGCAAGCTTTTTAAAGTAACTGGCAATCCTTTGGAGGTATCTTCCACGGTCTGTGCTGTCTGCCTGGGAAGCGCTCCATAGTTTTCATGAAGCCATCGAATAAACTCAGCCTTTTTCTTTTCTCATCCCAAATCCCCTTGGCCATAATCAACAAAAAGAAAAACAAGTACCGTCAAGGCAAATACTATATATTCCATAATTCAAATTCCTTCTGTCCCGGTGCAGAAATCTCAATAATATTTTCATTAAATCTGCTACCGATTTCTGTGCTTTTATACTTTCCTGATATAGCCGTATTCCTCCCACAAATGCATATTAGGGGAAAATCCGTTTTGCTTCTGTATGGGAGAGAGAAAATAATCCATGCTGCCTCCGTAAGCGTCTTCCTGGAGCCTTGATCGAGCGGCACAAAGGCTAAATCAAAATTCCTTCCATTTATCATCGATCGATCTCTTTTTATAGTCCCTCTCCATATTCTCATTAAAAGGAGATGGTTCCCTTCCCAGTGCCACCAATTTAAATCACCTGCATGATACAGTGTCTTCTTCCTTCTATCTCTATAATAAAGGCCACTCCTTCATCGGTAGAGCGTAAGGTCTCGATTGTTAAGGTGAATCATCTTCGTTTCAGCTCCTACAACCGGAAAAGATAGCTTCTGGATTTTTCCTAATCGTAGTTATTTTCTCCTTCACGGCAGGGGAGATATGATTTTTTTCCAGATATTTTTCGCTCAATTTCACATCACTGCTCGATAGGAAAAAAGTGAACGTTGTCATATTGACTGACCAGGTCAAATATTTTAAGACTGAAAATGGTCACCATGCTTATGGGATACGAATATATATATCGGCTTCTCTTCCCAACTAGAAACAGTTCACCTTTATAATACGATCGAATAGGAGAACACAAGTCTTCAAGTTCCACAGCAAATCCAAGCTGTGATAAATATAGTTACCTTGTAACTGTTCCGTTCCTTCTCAGTTACATGTGAAGATTCATTAAAATCGTGCATGAAATTCCTACAATCCCTTCATTTCACATCTACTATTTAAGGCGGTTAATTATTTCATTAGCCTTTTCATAGATATCATGTGCTTCTTCCCCACATAAAACTTTCCATCGCGATAAAAGAATACGACCGTTAATCATCGTCATCTTCACATTCTGCTTACTTCCGCTATACACGATATTCTTGGCAATATTATTAATCGGCTGCATATTAGGGTTGCTGCAAATCGATCATAATAAGATCGGCCAGTTTCCTCGGTGCCAGTACATCCGCATCTTCAAGACACATCGCCCTTTGCTCCGTTTACTGTGGCCATTTTCAGAACTTCCATCGCATCTACCGCTGAAGCATCTTTTTTCTCTTTAACTTAGCAAGTGTCCGGTAACCAGGAACATCTCAGCGAAACATATCCAGAGAATTGTTGCTTGCCGGACCATCTCGTCCCTTAATCGCCACATTGAGTTCCCTGCTTTTAAGAAATCTTGAATCGGTGCGGGATACTCTCGCTTGCAAGCTTCGTATTCGAACCGGGATTGGTAACTACATGGATATTCTTCTTCTTGAAAAGGGCGATTTCTTCTTCTGTCAAATACACACCATGATAAATGCCGCCACCATATTCAAATGATATTCCGAGAGAATCGAGGAAGATTCCGGGCGTCATACCATAACGTTCTACGCATCCTTCCACTTCCTCTTTCGTCTCCCGAAAGATGTACATAGACGGGGCTTTTCAATCGATGCGCTAAAGAAAGGCAATTTGCGCCATTAACTTCTTTCGAAGAAGTATACTCCGCATGAAAAACCGGGAAGAAAGCTACGAGAGATTCTTTTTCATTAAATTTTTTCATACCATGACTCCATCTGCCTGGTACCGACTGACTAAAATTATTGAATCTGCTTCCTGGTCCAACACGCAGCGCATTCCGGTGTCCGAACAAGCGCTCGCTATGGATTCCGGCGTCAAATACATATCGAAGCATGGAGGTAACTCCGCTTGTCAGATATTCCAGCACCGCCAGCTTCGTCAAATAGTAAATATCTTCCTGATCTCATTTTAGCTTCTTACCGGAAACACTTGACCATGCAGCCACTCATGCAATGGAAGGTCATCCGCATAAGAACGAAGAAGTGTCATCCCCGAATGCGTATGCGCATTTTTAAAGTTCTCGGCATTAAAAGGTTCCTCTCCCTACAATCGGATCTCCATATCCCATACAGGTACTTCTTCTTCCTTGCCGGCACCTACATAAGTAATTCTATCCTGCTGTACCCATATCTCACCTTCGAAGATCGGTACAGTTTCCTCCATCGTTAATATTCTCGCATTCCATAAACGAATATTCATAGCGGCAGGTTCTCCTTCCCATTTCCCTTTATCAAGCCAGATTAGCCGGTCCAAAACTCTCCGGCAGCATTTCCTTTAGGGGATTTCATATAATAGTCCTCTGTCGTTCTCGCAAACGATAATATCGGGAATCATGGTCCGCAAATCTCAGCCATCACTTGACGGCATACACCACAAGGAGCAGCATACCCGCTTACATTTCTCTCCTTGTAACGATCCGACAATTGCAATTGCAGCAAACTCCTTCACACCTTCGCTCACCGCCTTAAAAAGGCTGTCCGCTCCGCGCAGTTGGTAGGGCCGTAGGCAGCATTTTCCACATTGCAACCCGAATAAACATCCCCTTCCTTCGTAAGAAGAGAGCTGCCCCTACCGCAAAATGAGAATATGGCACATAGAAAACTCCCTGGCCTTAAGAGCTGGATTGGCGATTAATTGCTTTATCTTTATTTTGTTCTATCACTTTTTATACCTCGTTAGAATTTCTTCCTACTGCTTCGGATACGAGCTTCGTGAAAAGTGGTGCGCTGCCTGATCCGCTGCTTCCTGTACTTCTTCGTGAGTCAAGGGATTCTCCGTCATTCCTGCAGCCAGGTTGCATACACAGGAAATGCCGCAAATTCTCATTCCCATATGATTTGCTACAATTGCTTCCACTACGGTACTCATACCTACCGCATCCGCACCCAAAGTACGAATCATGCGGATTTTGCCGGCGACTCGAAGGAGGTAATCCTGTTAACTGTAAGTATACCCCTTCTTTCATCGGAATGTGGTTTTCTTTCGCCGTCTCCCTTAAAAATATCCTGTACCCCTTATCATATACAGTACTCATATCCGGAAAACGAGTTCCCCAGCTCGTCCATATTCGCCCCAATAAGCGGATTCGGAGCAAAGCAAGAAATCTGGTCGGTAATCATCATTAAATCTCCTGCCTTGAACTCATTATTCACACCGCCGGAAGCATCTTTTCGTTAAGAACAAAGTATCAGCACCCATCAATCTCATCAGACGAATCGGAAGCACTACATCTGAAATCGGAGATATCCTTCATAAAAATGTACTCTTCCTTCATACATACTACAGGCACATTCCCTACATACGAAAATGAACTTGCCGGCATGTGTCCTTGAACCGTAGATACAGGAAAGCCTTCGATTTCACTGTAGGAAAGCTCCGCTTTCTACCTCGATCGTGTTAGCAAAATCTCCGAGACCTGAGCCGAGCACAATAGCCACCTTCGGCTTAAAATCTATTTTCTCCTTAATACTTTCCAAGCATTTTTGTAATTTTTCATAATTCGCATTCATCATATATACCTCCCAATTTTCACGATCCATACGATCCACGCAGTAAATGCGCAGATCTGCTGAATAGTTACTAAACTATCAATAAAGTAAATATAACACGAGTTCATAATTTTGTACACATTTCATCCTTAAAAAGTAACTGCCCAGCTCGAAAAGCCAAACAGTCACCTCCCTAATTTATATAATGATGCAAAACCATTCCACCGTTGCTGTCATTGACAATTTTCTGCATTGTCTCCTGCAGCTTCACTTGGCTCGTCTCCATTATCATTGTGCAATTTTTCCCATAATTCTGTCATTTACAAGTTGTTCCACCGTTTTGCCGAAAAATATTGGTTTCCTCACATACCTTCTTCGCCCGTTCTCTGCTTCGGAAATATAACGAATTAAATCCTGTGCCTGTTCTTCCGTTCCTACGATCGGCGAAATCTCTGTCTCTATATTCGCCCGTATCATATGAATACTCGGCTTTCTGCCCTAATCTTAACCCTGAACTTATTACCATGGCGAATCATCTCCGGTTTATCCAAGGTAATTTCATCCTCTCCGGCGTTGCTTCACACCATATCCTTTGCCCCGTACAGAATCTACCGCATGAAGAACCTTTACATATTCCGTTCTCATCTTTAGCCATCTGCTGAAGTACCGATAGCAATTGATATTCGCTAGCATATTTTCTCCGATTAAATCACTTAACATTTCATAGTAGTAGGAATCGTCCACTTCCATGGATACCGTTACACATCCATTAGCCATATTGATTCCATCCACTTTACATTTTACGGATATAATCGCTCTCCATTGGGATGCCATTTGCCGCCACATCCTTAACACAGCCGATCTGCCCCATTAGTTCTTTAATCTTTCCTATAATATCAGCTTTCATCCGATGGGTATTCGGAAGCATCTCCACTCCATTTAGGCATATAGAATTCAAATCCATAGTGAGAGAGGGAATTCATATAAAATCTTTTCCATAATGGCATTGATATCTTCTTTTTTTAACTGTTCGCAGTTAACCGGCATGGTGCTCACTTGATATTTCCTGCCGATCTTCTTCTGAAAGCCTTATAGCACTCTGAATATGGCTTTTCTGTATTCACGAGCACAATAAAAGGCTTATGGTATTTTCTTAAGTTCTTCAATGGTACGTTCTTCTGCCGCAAGATAGCTTATCCCTCGGAATCTCTCCAAAGCTTCCGTCACAAGTAATCACGATACCGATTGTAGAGTGATCATTGATTACCTTTTTCGTTCCTATCTCTGCCGCCTGAGTGAAGGGAATCTCCTGTGATGACCAAGGGGTCTTCACCATCTTTTCCACATCTTTCTTCCATGTGTCCGCTGGCACCTTCCACCATATAACCAACACAGTCAATCAAGCGGACATTAACATTAATATCCTCTCCTAATGTAATCTTAGCAGCTTCTTTCGATGAACTTCGGCTTCTGTTGTCGTAATCGTTTTCCCGCCCGAGCTCTGCGGAAGCTCATCCCGAGCGCGCATTCTTTCATGCTCTTTGCGTCATATAGGGAAGTACCATTACATCCATAAAACGTTTGATGAAAGTGGATTTTCCAGTTCTTACCGGACCTACCACCCCTATGTAGATTTCTCCTCCAGTACGTAATTGTATATCTTTGTATAAGTTATGTGTATGTATGTGAAGCGTCCATAAAAAAGTTTCCCTTCCATATTTGCTGTTACAATATATGCAAGGGGAAAAAACATTATTCTATTAATTTTAGCAAGTAATTCTCTTTAAAGTTTTTCTTACCGCGCTTTAATACGATACCATCTCCGGCAAGCTGCTCTTTCTCAAATACCGCTTTAATATCTGCAACCTTCTCTCCATCCGCAGTCACGCCGCCCCGTTCTACTGCACGGCGTCCTCGGAACGAGAAGCTACAAGTCCGGAAGCAACTAACATCGATAAAATATCTATCTTGTTTTCTTCAAAATCTTCCTCTTCAGAACAACTGTAGGCATCTGTGCCGCGTTGCCGTCTGTAAATAAAGCACGTGCACTTTCCAGTGCGATTTATTCGCTTCCTCTTCTCCATGAATCATCTTTGTCAATTCAAAAGCAAGAATCTCTTTCGCCTTATGCTTAACTGGCTTCCTTCCCATTGATCCATCTGTTCGATTTCCTCAAGAGGCAGGAAGCCGGGTAAGCATACGAATACATTTCAATACATCCGCATCCGCTATATTTCTCCAATACTGGAAGAATTCAAAAGTGAGTAGTCTTATTCGGATCGAGCATATACCGCACCCTTTTGTGTTTTGGCTCCATCTTATTTCCTTCCGAGTTAAGAAGCAGAGTAATTGTCATAGCATATGCATTCTTACCTAACTTCCGGCGGATAAGTTCCGTTCCTCCCAGCATATTGCTCCACTGGTCATCCCCTCCGAACTGCATATTGCAGCCGTACTTTTGGTATAACACGTAGAAGTCATAGCTAGCTTTGCATAATCATGTAGTTGAATTGCAGGAAGCTAAGTCCCTTCTCCATGCGCTGCTTGTAGCATTCCACCGTAAGCATACGATTTACACTGAAATGAGAACCCACTTCGCGGAGCATCTCGATGTAATTCAGATCCATTAACCAGTCCGCATTGTTCACCATATGGCCTTTCCTTCGGAGAAATCAATAAATTTACTCATTTGTTCCTTGAAACAATCGCAGTTATGCTGAATAATCTCAGGCGTCATCATCGTACGCATATCGCTTCTCCCCGAAGGGTCTCCTCGATCATACCCGTCCCTCCGCCAAGAAGAGCTATTGGCTTATTTCCTGCCATCTGTAATCTCTTCATAAGACAAAGTGCCATGAAGTGTCCTACATGAAAGCTGTCAGCCGTCGGATCGAATCCGATATAAAAAGTTGCCTTTCCATTATTAACATTCCTTTAATCTCCTCTTCATCGGTAAGCTGGAGCCAGAAGTTCTCTCGCCTTTAATTCATCAAAAATAGTCATTTTTCTTCTCCTTTTTTAAAATAAAGAATGTGCTCCGCAGATTCTTCGCGCGCCAGCAGTGCCGTTTACGGCTATTTTCTCCTTTGCCAACTGCGCATCCATTATTATGTAATAGGAAACTTTTTTCTATTACATAAAAAACCGCCCTACTATGAAAACTCATAATAGGACGGAAATAATCCGCGGTACCACCTAACTTCACAAATGACTCACATCATCTGCCTTCGCAAGTACGGCCACCGTCAAGCGGCGATACTCCTCCTCCATAACGCGGGGAAACACGTCATAGCCTACCAAAAATCTCTAGAAAACTTTCTTCTGCTATGAAGCTCCCAGATGTATTCATAAGCAAATTCCCTTGCACCTCTCATCGACCGGTTACTTTCTGTGTTATCCTTGCTCACTACTTATTCTGTTCATCGCTTTTATCTCTTAAATTACCTGTACCAGCCCTCACTTCTTTTTTCTTGTCAATAGCAGTTTTCATATTTATTGACCATCAGACATGTTTCTCATCGCCTGATTCATAATCCGTCTACCGTAAGCTTAATACATAGGGAGCAGATTTTTAATCGCCGTCTCCGCTTCTCTCCAAGGTGCGTGTCCGTATGCCATCTTAGGATTCATCCAGACAATCTTTTTATAATTCTTCCTTCATAAGAAGCAGCCAATCCATTCCCGAAAGACCTCCGTTAGGCCCCCTGTAATTACCCGTATCGGAATATAATTCCTCAGGTGCCATCGCTGCATCGCCTACAATAATCATTTCCCCCCCTTTATAATCGCTGTCCAGATTCCTGAACATCCATTCCGTATCAATCCAGTCCCCATTCTCACATCTCCGGTGTTCTATATAGCTTACTGGTAAATACAGTTGTGAAAATAATAAGTTTTCACATCCTTATAATGATTGGATTTATGAACCGATTGAAATAATTTATTCAATAATTTTAGTATAAGGAATCATCGTTCCTCCGGAATCCATCAATAGCAAAAAGCTTCACCGAATTCTTCCTCGGTTTCTCCATTACCATTCGCAGGCAGCCGCCATTATTAAAAGTCTTATCGATGGTGCCGTCAATATCGAGCTCCGTTTTCGGGATATCCAGCTTGGTGGAGAATTGGCGAAGTCTTCGAAGGGCCAGTTGAAACTGCCTGTTGATCGATAATTTTATCATCGCGAAAATCTCTGTACTTCCTGGCCCGATTACCCGGAAAAGCCGATTGATAGCCGGTAGTTCCTCCGACGCGAATTCCTCCGATATTGCCTCCCGTATTGCCAAAAGAAGTGTTTCCCCATAGTGCCGATCCAATAACTGCCGCCGTTATGCTCGGCTGTCTTGATCCTTAAGGCGCTGCTTTCTTGAACTTCTCTTCTACGTCGTCTTTATCGATTTGTAAGTCTTCTGACCGGATTCATCTGATGACGTTCTTCTTCGTGAAACAGTTCATTCAAGATCTGGATTTATCCAGCCATCTAAGCCATTAGCAGTTATTTCATTATCCGACGTAATCCCTTTAAAGCATTCCTCAAATGCCAAATCGAACTTATCGTATTCGGTTTCACTTTTCACCAATATCATTCGGGCAACGTAATAGAATTCGGTCAAGCTGCTGTTACACAGCCCTTTATCCAAGGCTTCCTGCAACGTCAACCATTCGCTTAAGGTAACTTTAAGTCCTTTCGCCTTTAATATATCAAAGAATTCGACAAACATATCAGTCCCTCATGTATCCTTTATACTCTCATTAATTCACACTGTTCCTTAACAGTAACAAGATCCTCATCCTTCTTTACGATCACACCGAGAAACGGAAGTTTATTTCGTAAGGTATCCAAAAGGAATACCTCCGATACGCAATGCATTGATCCACCGATTTAACTCCGAGGTACTCGGTTTTTTACGGACATCCCTAATGGAGCGAACCCAATAGAATACTTCCCCCCCTCCATCGCATTTTTTAACAGGTTATCTTCGATATCCGGGAAAATGTGCTTTTACGATTTCTTCCATTAACTCTTCATCCAAAATCGATATAGTGAAAGATACATACATCTTCTAAAAAGGCATCCGGCAATTCCTTCTCCGCGTTGGACGTAACAATAACAATTGGCCGTTGTTTCGCTTTTCACCGTTCTCTTCGTCTCATGGATATAGAATTCCATTTGATCCAATTCCTATAACAAATCATTAGGAAACTCCAGATCCGCCTTATCGATTTCATCGATTAATAGAACAACTTGTTCTTCGCTATCGAAGGCTTCTCCTAACTTACCGAGCTTGATATAACGGGAAATATCATCTACCCCTTCTTCCCCGAATTGTCCATCATGTGCTGCTGCTGAATCGTATCGTATACATATAAACCATCCTGTGCCTTTTGCTCTCTCGTAGACTTAATATTCCATATAATTAATTTCTTCCCTGTTGACTTTCGCAACCGCCTCTGCGAGCATCGTCTTACCGGTTCCGTGCTTTCTCCTTTAATTAACAGTGGCTTTTGCAGCGCTACCGCTACATTTATGCTCGCCATCAATTGTTCGGAAGCTACATATTCCTGAAGTGCCGGCAAATCCTTTGTTCTGTCCGCTCATATGCGTTACGCTTCCACTTTCCAGTGAAGAGTTTTCCAGCTTCTTATCTCTTAGACATCATCAGCTCTTTTACTGCAGCATCCGCCGGCTTTCCTCTTCAAATAATACCTGATTGACCTGTTCGATAATCGGAAGCTGTACATCGTACTTCTTCGCAAGACTTATAGCCGCTTTTTGCAGAATACACGCTCTCTGTTCAACGACCATCTTCCTCACTTCCTTCATAGCCTCTTCCATCGTATATCCTTTTTCCAATCCAAAATACCGGCTCTTCTATTTCTCGAATGCATGGATGCACAAGTAACAATCAAATCGCCGATTCCTGTCAGACCGCCGAAAGTCTCAAAGCGGCCGCCCATAGCAATACCAAGTCTGGAGATTTCTGTAATTCCTCTCGTAATAAGAGCCAGCCTTCGTATTATCTCCATATCCAAGTCCATCTTAACACTGCTGCAAGAGCCACTACATTCTTTAACGCAGCTCCAAGCTCAATGCCGAGTACATCCGGACTAATATATACACGGAACACCTCATTCATAAATAGGTTCTGTAAATATTCCGCCGTTTCCTTCTTATGAGAGCCAACAACAATCGTGGTAGGGATTCCCTTGCCGACCTCCTCTGCATGAGAGGGACCTGGTGCTACGCAGACACAAGCCTGCAGGAATCTCTTCTTCGATAATCTGGGATAAGGTAAGAAGGGTATCCTCTTCGATCCCTTTTGCTACATTGACGATAATCTGCCCTTCTTCCACATATTCTTTTAACATGTGTGTGGTGCTTCTCGTATAAGGCGAAGGTACCGCAAGAACGAGTACATCTTTCCCTTTTACCGCCTCTGCAAGATCTGTGGTAAATATCATATCCTCCGGCAGTTTCGCGCACACTCCGGGAGCTTATCCTTATGTTCTCTTTCCCTATTCAGCATCTCAACTTCTGATTCCACAATCGACCATACAGTAACCTTTTTTTTATGTCCGTTTTTATGAAGCAATGCTCATAAAGCCGTTCCCCAACTTCCAAGTAAATTCAATAATGTTACCTTTACATTCGGCCATTTCTTTACCTCCAAACATTATTTTTTTTTTTTGTAACTGTTCAGTATCCTCACAGTTACATTTTTTCAATATTTCTGCTATGACTTCACCCTTTTAAACAGATAGGTTTTTCTTTCTTCCCTTTATTAGCAGACGCACGATATTCTCTCTGTGCTTATAGTATGCCATTGCTGTCAAAAATAAAGCAATCGCATACATTTCCAGAAGCAGCGACTGGCTCATCTCAATTGAATAATCCGAGTCATTCCGATACTACAATCTGAGTCATAAATGCCGCATAAACAAGCAAAGATCCCATGGATACATAATGGGTCAGCAAAAAGGCACCGAAGAACATAACAACACCTACCACTAAAAAGTTGGGATGAAAGGATAAAATTAAGCCTGCTGTAGCCGCAATGCCCCACCCCCTTTAAAATTCAAGTAAAAAGGAAAGTTATGTCCAAGTATAAATTTCTGCTGCCGCATACATTTTAAGAAGATAAGTCATATCCGGATAAGCCTTCTCAAATGTGTTGGTGCAAATCATTACAGCAACAATACACTTCAATACATCGCCGGCAAAAACAATCAAACCTGCCTTCGTTCCAGGCGCACCTTAGTGTATTGGTCGTTCCCGCATTCC